>CALVZA010000035.1 GCA_944372415.1 uncultured Bacilli bacterium | reverse complement strand
AAATTGTGATGATGTTCCAAAACTTATTGAAGAATACATTTATTATTACAATAATGAAAGACCATCATATGCATTAAATTATAAAACCCCAATTCAATATAAAATTGAATCAGGGTTCTAACTTTTTAAACTGTCTACTTTTACTTAACTAGTTCATTAAGTCTAACATTTTATTTTGTTATTATTACTTGATCTTCTATAGGTAATATTTTTTTTAAAGCTTTAGGGTAATGTAATATATCGGAACTTTCAAAAGATAAGTACTTATATTCTTTATTTTCAAAATATTTTCTTACTTCTTTTCTATTATATATGCCTAATGCACCTGGTATAGAAAGTAGTCTTGAATATAAGTAACCTACTACTACTTTAGAATTATCTTTTTTTAATATATCAATAATATTTTTTAATTCTTTTAAATAATCTATTTTACTTACGTATACCATATCTAAGTATGCAGCAATATTTGATAATAAAATTATATCAAATTCTTTTTTTATATTAATTAAATTTTTTATATTACAATCGTGATAATTAACTGATTTATCTTGTAATTTTTCTTTTAATATATCGTAATTATAAGGTGTTAAATACATATTGGCTTTAGTTAAACTTTTTATATCTAAAAAATCATCAGTAAATAAGTATGAATTATATAAAAATTTATTATCATAGTTTTTAAATATATAATCCCAAAAATATTGTTCTTTTTCTTTTAATTTTTTTCTTACTAAATTATATGTATCTTTATCTAAATATTTTTTTGATATTTTAAATTTATTTTTATTATATAAGAAATTTATAAACTCTTCTAAACTAAGAGTTTTTATTGAAGCAATTTTTAGTTCACTATAATATTTTGATAATGGATTAATATCAAATGAATCAACATTATTTGCGCCGCATAAAAAAGCATTAAGTATATGGTCTCCACTAGAAGTTACAGTTAACACATCTTTATTAGTAAAATCAATTTCTTTATAGTAACCACTTATATTTTCATTTGTAAATGGATAAATCCAGCAAAAGTAATTATCATGTAATTCACTCGGTTTTAGTTTTAGTGTTTTTTTTAAAATTTCTAAATCTTTTGTCATTATTTAATCCCCCTTTTTTAAAAGAAAAAAAGAATTAAAATGAATCTATATTAATTTTAACTCTTTTTATTCCTTTATTAAATGCAGTAGCTTGTACTAAAGTTCTAATAGCTTTAGCCATTTTACCACTTTTTCCTATAATTCTACCCATATCAACATCACTTACCATTATTTCGATTATAGGGTTTTCTTCTTCGTCTTCAAAGTTTTGTACTTTTACTAAATCAGGTTCAGTAACTAAACTTTTAACTAATTCTTCAGTAAATATTTTTAATTCTTCTATCACTATTATTTACCTTCTTTTTTATTATTTTTTATTTTTGCCCAAACGCCATTTTTTCTTAATAAGCTTTTTACTGTATCAGTTGGTTGAGCACCGTTATTAATCCATTTAGTTATTTTTTCTTCGTCTACTGTTACATTATTTTCTTTAACTATAGGATTATATGTTCCAACAGTTTCTATAAATTTACCGTCTCTAGGACTTCTTGAATCTGCTGCAACTATTCTATAAAAAGGTTTTTGTTTTGAACCCATTCTTTTAAGTCTTATTTTAACAGCCATAATTTCCTCTCTTTCTAACTACATTTAATTATATCAAATAAGTTGAATAAGTCAACCTTTTTTTGTTGACTTATTTTATTATTTTTTTGTTTTACATATTATCATTTATCTAAATAATATGCATAGTATTCATCATAAGTAAGTTTAGAATTATATACTTTAGTTGCCGTTTCTACACCTAAATATCTATAATGCCATGATTCATAACTATACCCTGTTAAATATTCTTTATCTTTTGGATATCTTAAAATAAATCCAAATTTATGTGCATTTTTAGATAACCATTTAAAAGCATCTGATTCTTCAAAATTAGAAGTAGTTGAATTACCTGTTGTAAATATATCTATTGCTAGCCCTGTTTGATGTTCAGAATATCCAGCTCTTGCTGCATATTTATCAGCATAACTTATTCCTTTTGAATAATAAAAATCCTTATATATTTCTTCTTGTCTTTCATAAGTTCTATATGTACTATTTGCCATTAATTGTATTCCATCTTCTTTAGCCGCCATTGCCATTTCTATATAAGCGTCATTCGTTTCTTTACTTACTTTGTTACCAGAATAAGAATAATTTAAATCTATATTTGTTATTTCTTTAGGAGAATAATCATTTTTTAAATAATTAAATTTATTAACTAATATTAAATTGCCTTTAGATAAATCTGTTTCTTTAATTATTTTATTATCATACCAATCTTTATTAGCTCTAACATTTACTATTGCTACTATATCTTCATAAGATTTCTTTTTATTTTTAGATTTATATTCTAAATATTCTTGCAAATATTTTTCTAAAAAATATTTTTCTTTTAATAAATCTATAATATAGTCATTTTTTTCATTATCAATAAAATAATTTTCATTTTTATTATTTAATTTATCAATAATTAATTTGGATTCTTCTAATGTATAACCTACTTGCGTTAATTTATATTCGTTAGTTTGTTTATATTTATATTCTTTGTATTTATTTATACCTATTATTAAACCAATTATTAAAATAACTATAATTATAAATATATTTTTTACTTTCTTTTTTAATTTAATTCTTTTTGCCATATTATACTCCTCTTGACAAAAAATATCCTATTATTATTCCTATTATAACTACTATTAAAAATACTATTAATGCTATTATTATATCTAATTTCTTATCCATATAATTACTCCTATCTTAAATTAATTATATATCTTAACTAATTTTTTTTCAATATAAGTTAGTATTTTTAAAAAATAAAATTCATAATATTAATTAGGTGTAATTATGTTAAAAAAAAGAGCTTTAAGAAAAATTTTTATTAGTTTATCTTGTATTATTATAGTAGGTATTCTTTATATATTTCCTGATAAAAATGAAAGTATTAAAACTAATATTACAAAATCTAATAATGATAATGATATTATTTATTTAATTGACAATAATAATTATATCTCTAGAGTTAGTACCATATTAACCAGTGATACTATTTTAGATAAAGTAAAAGAAATTATTAGTATCTTAACAATAGGTTCTAATAATTATATTAGAGAAGGATTTACTAAAGTCATTCCTAAAAATACTAAGTTATTAAGTTTAAATATACAAGATAATTTAGTAAAACTTAATTTTAGTAAAGAGTTTTTAAATGTAGATATTAGTAATGAAGAGAAAATGATAGAAGCAATAGTATATTCTTTAACTAGTATAAATGATATTAAGTATGTTTCTATATATGTTGAGGGAGAAATATTAAATAAATTACCTAAATCTAATAAAAAGTTAAATACTATATTAGATAGAAGTATTGGTATTAATAAAGAGTTTAACATAAATAATATTAATAATACTACTAAAACAACTATATATTATATGTCTAAATATAAAGATTACTATTATTATGTTCCTGTTACTAAAGTTACTAATGATGATATTAGCAAAATAGAAATTATTATTAAAGAATTAAGTAGTAGTAAAATACTTGGTACTAATTTAATTAGTTATTTAAATAATAATACTGAATTACTATCATATAATGAAACCGATAAAACTTTATTATTAAATTTTAATGAGGGAATATTAGAAGACATTAATACTAATAATATATTAGAAGAAGTATCGTATTCAATTAATTTAAGTATACAAGATAATTATGATATAAATGAGGTTTTATATTATGTTAATGATAAAATAGTTAGTACTTTTAGTTTAAAATAAACTTCGTTTTTGCGAAGTTTATTTATTTTTGCTATCTATTATTATAGTTACAGGGCCGTCATTTATCAAATTAACTTTCATATCAGCACCAAATATACCTGTTTTAGTAGGTACAAAGTCGTTTAGTTTTTTATTAAATTCATCATATAGTTTAGTTGCGATATTACCATTTAAAGCTTTTATATAACTAGGTCTATTGCCTTTTTTTGTATCAGCATATAAAGTAAATTGGCTTATAGATAGTATACTACCAAATGTATCTATTATACTTTTATTCATAATACCATCTTCATCATCAAATATTCTTAAGTTTACTATTTTTTTTACTATATAATCTATATCATTTGATGTATCATCATTAGTAAAACCTACTAGTACTAGTAAACCATTATCTATAGAATTATACATTTTATTATTAATTTCTACACTACTTTTTAATACTCTTTGTATTACTACTTTCATATTAGTCCTCTAATTCTACACTTACTACAAAAGGTAATATTTTTACACTTTCTTTAAAGTTTTCTAAATCATTTTTATTTTTTACTTTTATGGTTATGTTATAACCAATTACATTGTTTTTATTAAATTCATTTATTGATGTTACTATAACATTTTTTAAACTAGCCTTTGTAATAATACTTAACATATTATTAGTAGTATCATTGGTAGTAACTTTTAATTTAGAAATATAAGAGTTTTCACTTTCCATATTCCAACTAACATTTATTAGTCTTGTATCTATATTTTTTAAATTTATACAATCTTTTTTATGTACTGTTACTCCGTTACCTTTTGTAATATAACCTATTATATCATCACCTTTAACAGGATGACAACAATCTGCAATATTAACCAATATATCATCACAACCAGCAACTATAATATCATTTTTATAATCTATTTTTTCTTTTGATTTATTATTTAATACTTTATCAAGTAATATATCTGTTACGTTTTTCTTATCTTCATATATTAAATCTATTATATATGATGGTGTATATCTTAATGAACCTACATTTAAATATATTTCATCTAAGCTTTTTACTTTTAAATCTTTATATAATTTTTCTAAGTTTGTATTATTAAATACATCTTTAAAAGATAGTTTTTGTCTTTTTATTTCTTTTTCTAGTAAACTTTTGCCAGTTTCTGTATATTTTTCTTTATCAATTTTAGAAAAATATGATTTTATTTTATTTTTAGCTTGACTAGTTTTAACAATATTTAACCAGTTTTTATTAGGAGTTGAATTAGGATCTGTTTTAATTTTAACGATATCTCCATCTTGTAATTTATAGTCTAATGGAACTATAGTTTCGTTAACTATTGCTCCAACAGTTTGTTCTCCTACATTAGTATGTATTCTATATGCAAAATCTATTGGAGTACTATCTACTGGTAATTCCATTACATCTCCCTTTGGAGTAAATACATATATTAAATCTGATAACAACTCTTCTTCAACGTGTTTTTTAAATAGTTCATCAGTTTCATCCATTGAATAACTATCAATTAAGTTTTTATACATTTCTAATTTTTGATCCATTACATTTTTTATATTATTTGAAGTATGTTCTTTATAAGACCAATGGCTTGCTATACCATTTTCTGCAATATCATCCATTTCTTTTGTTCTAAGTTGTATTTCAAATATATGTCCGTCAATACCAAATACTGAAGTATGTAAAGATTGATACATATTTGATTTTGGCATTGCTATATAATCTTTAAAACGTTTTGGAATAGGTCTAAATTTTGCGTGAATTAAACCTGCTCCTAGATAACAGTCACTTACGTTTTCAACTATTGCTCTCATTGCTAAAATATCATATATATCACTCCATTTACGACCTGTACATAATTTAGTATATATACTGTATACACTTTTTACTCTTCCTTTAATTTTAAATTTTATATTATGACTACTAAGTATCTCGCTAACATTATCTATCATTTCTGTTAAAACTTTATTAAGTTCTTCACGCGTTCCATCTAATTTTTCTAATATGCTTTCATAAACTTCTGGTTTAGAATATTTTAAAGATAAATCTTCTAGTTCGCTTTTTACACTATTTATACCTAATCTATGTGCGATAGGTATTAAAACATTCATAGTTTCCATTGCTTTTTGTTTTTGTTTTGTTTCTGGTAAACTATATAATGTTCTCATATTATGAAGTCTATCTGCTAATTTTATAATTAATACTCTAACATCTTCAGATAAACCAACTAATATTTTTCTTAAATATAAACTACTAGACTCACTATCGTCATTCAATTTTAATTTATTTATTTTTGTTAAACAATCTACAATTGTTCTAACTTCAGATCCAAATATTTTTTCTAATTCTTCACTAGTTGCATCGCTTTCAGAAATTGTTTCGTGTACTAATGCGGCAACTATTGTTATATCATCAACATTTATATCACATAAAATTTTAGCAACTTGAATAGGATGTTCAATAAAATCTTCTCCATTTTTACGTTTTTTTCCTTTGTGTTTTTCTTTAGCATAAAGATACGCTTCTTCTATTTTTTTTAATTTTTCTTCACTTAAACCATCATCTTTATACTTTTCTAATATAAAGTCAATTTTATTCATTTAATGTACACCACCTAATATATTAGTCATTTTATCTTTCATATATTTTTTATATTCGTTATCACTTGTATTTAGAATATCATCAACACATTCACTTAATGTTAAATCTTTACTTTTACTCCATTTATATTTTTTTAAATAATTCCATATATCATCTATAGTTATATAATTTACTCCATTCATTTTAAGTTCTCTTACTTTAGTTTCCATTGCTGGAATTAATCTATTATATAATTCATTTAATGAGTTAAATTTTAAATTATTCATAATATCACCGTCATCATAATTATACTAAATAATATATAAAAAAAAAAGACAAATAAATATTTAAACTACTAATAAATTCTATTTAGTAAGTATATACTTGTTTAATCTTTTTTATAATTTTCTAAATATTTTTTTAGGTTTATAGCAATATTTGTTGGTATTATACGTTCTAATTCTTCTATAGTTGCAGTACTAATTTTTTTTACACTACCAAATTGTTTTATTAATTCTTTTTTTCTTTTATTACCAATTCCTTCTACATTATCCAGTACACTACCAATAGATCCTTTACTTCTTATTGTTCTATGATAATTTATTGTATATCTATGTACTTCATCTTGAATTCTAGTTAAGTAATGGAATAAATTAGTTGCTTTATCTATATTATAAATATTTAATGTATCTCCGTCCATTAAATCACTAGTTCTGTGTTTATCATTTTTTACTAAACCACATACTTTAATATTTAAGTTTAATTCTTTTAACGTCTCTACACAAGCATGTATTTGACTTTTACCACCATCTACTAATATTAAATCAGGTAATTCACTTTTTTCTATTAAACACCTATAATATCTTCTATATATTACTTCTTTCATTGTATGATAATCATCATTTTTATCAACTGTTATTTTATATTTTCTATAATCTTTTTTACTAGGTTCTCCATTTTTAAACACTACCATGCCAGATACATTAAAAGTTCCAAATATATTAGAATTATCAAAAATATCTATTCTATATATATTAATTCCTAATAGTTTACTTAATTCTTTATTTGCACCATCACTTCTAATACTATCTTTTTCTAATATAGTTAGTTTATTTTCTAAATTTAGTTTTGCATTCTTATAAGCCATATCTAATAATTTCTTTTTATTTCCTTTTTTACTTGTTACAAATTTAGTATTAATCATATTAGAAAGTAATTCTATATTAATATTTTCATTAATTAATACTTCTTTAGGTATTTCATGCTTATTATAAAATAAAGCAATATAATATTCTAATTCATTCATATAATCTTCCATAACTGGTATTATTTTATTATTATGCCCTATTAGTTTACCATTTCTTAAGAAAAAGAATTCTATACTTAAATAACCTTTATTAAAATAATAATTAATTATATCTCTATTTATATTATCGTGTAATTCAACTCTTTGTTTTTCCATTACTATTTTTATATATTCTAATTCATCTTTTAATTCTTTAGCTTTTTCATAATTTAATTGTTCTGAATAAAAATTTATTTTTTCTAGTAATTTATTGGTAATAACTTTTTCATCACCTTTTAAAAACTTTATTATATCCATTTCCATTTCTAATACTTTATTCTTATTTATATTTTTTACACAGTATCCTAAGCATTCACCTATATGATAATATAAACATACATTTTTTTCTAAATGATCACATTTTTTTAATGGATATAATCTATTTATTAAATTTACTATACGCCTTGCTGCATATACGTTAACAAATGGCCCAAATAGTAATTTATCTTTATTTTTTTTTATATTTAGATATCTTACAACTTTTAAAGCTGGATATGGTTTTTTAGTATATTCTATATATGGATAACTTTTATCATCTTTTAATAAAATGTTATATCTAGGATCGTATTTTTTTATTAAGTTTAATTCTAATATAAAAGCCTCTAATTCACTATTAGTAACTATATATTCAAAATGGTCTACTTCACTTACCATTATAGCTGTTTTACCAATATTTTTACCTATAAAATAACTAGATAATCTATTTTTTAAATCCTTTGCCTTGCCAACATATATAATTATATTATCTTTATTATACATCTGATATGATCCTGGTAAATGAGGTACTAAATTAAGTTCTTCTTTAAACATATTTCATCACATAATTATTTTAACACAAAATTTTATAAATATTAAAAATAATATAAATTATATTGATATATAAAAAGAGTATCTATAATACTCCTTTAATTTTTTAATTAATTTAATTTATATGTTAAGACCCTGTTTTACTAGATTTTAATTTTAATGTAACTTCTGGTAAAAAATATAATCTATTATAATCTGATCTACTTGATGATTGTCCCTCATTTCTAGATGTATCTTGTGTTAATATGCTATTCCATTCTACTCCGTTGATAGTTCTATAAAATACATAATTATTTAATAAATTTGAAATTCTATGCCTAGTAGGATTAGTTACTGATTCTTTTTCCCATGGTCTTAATCTAATTAAATACTCCGATAAGTACGAACCATTTTCATACATTTTGTTATATGCAATTCCTTGATATTGTTTGCCAACTTTAGTTCTAAAATTACACCTACTATTATTTTTTTTATTATAACTGTCATAAGTAATCCATTCTCCAGTAGATAAAATATATTCATATCTAAAATATTCTTTATATTGATTACTTCCACGAGTATAAGTATTACATGTTGTAAATCCTAGTGAATAATCATCAAACCAATCATAGACAATTTGATCCCAATTCCAATATCTTCCTAAATTTATTGCATATGCATCTTGATTATTATAATAATAAATTGTTGTTTTTCTTGAATCTCTATCTGAATCGTATTCAGTATATAATATATCGCCCCTAGAATTAGTTCCTATTAAATTAGCTATCCATTTTTCATAATTAAACCATGTATCTTGAAATGCATTTTCATCTTCATAAATATTTAATATTGAATTTAGTTGAATTTCTTTAAAGTATCCTTTTTTATTTTCAGCATATATATAATATATTAAATCTAATTTATATAAATCAGAATAATCTACTATCCTTTTACAATAATATTTTTTTTCGCAAGATTTAATAGCATCTTCCATATCAAGAACAAATGAGCATTCATTTTCATTGCAAGTATAATCACCTATTCCTTTTTTATATTCAACATAGTTAGCCGATTTAGATGAGTAACTTTCGTTATAAGCATAATTTTCTAAAAAAGTTTCCAAATATCCATCATTATATTTGCCAGGATTATAACCTTTATTATAAAATCTATATCTTGGTTTACCATTATCATACTTAGCATCTTCATTATATACATATTGTATTTTAATATTCTTTAAATTTATATTATAATCCTTATTATTTGAAATGTTTTTTATAGTTACTTTAAATTTTGTAAAACTATTCTCTATCGATTCCCAAGTTATAGATGGATAGTTTTCTTCTCCGACAGTTTCATACATTTTTTCCGTAATATTACCCGCATTGTCCATAGCTAATATATAATACATTGTAGATTTGGTTGGACTAGTAAATGAAAATTTGGTTCCTTCTGTAAACATTTTTTTATTTAAATTTGTTTTATCTACTTTATTTTTTGAATAATAGTATCCATATACTCCACTAGTTTCATCTGAAATATTCACGTTTACTTGTTTATTAGTTGTAGTTATTTCTATTTCAGGATTTATTTTATCTATTTTTACATCACATGAATAATCATTATCGAATTTTATTTTTAGATCAGGTGATAATTTACCCTTTAAAATATATTTACCTTCATACATTCCGTTTTCATATACAATAAGTGAATTGCTAGTTGTATCATTTGTTATATTTTCATTATCCTTGTACCAATTAAATTCTAACTCTCTTTCATATTCATCTTCAGAAAAAGAAAGTATAACATTTTCATTAGTATAATTTCCACAGGTATACTCTGTTCTAGAATTCTCTAACGTTTTTACAAAATCAGGATTATATTTTGGGTTAACAGTTACTATTCTGTCCCCTGTAGCATATTTATTTTTTACTTTTATTCTATAAGATAAAGTATTTTTACCCTCTTGTAAGTCTTCAATACTCGCATCATTTGATTTATAATCTGTATTATCATTATCATCTTTATCACGCTGTTCTATACCACATTCAAAATCAGGTGAAGAAGTTTTGTTGTAATCTTCATCCATATAATCAATAGATTTTAATCCAGAATTACACTTAAATTCACTTTTTTCCTCAAACTCAATAGAAATTGGATCTAAATTAGCAATAAAGGGTTGTGTTTTTTCATATGGATATATGTAATCTACAATACCTATTTCATCAAGTTTATTTGAATCAACAACCATTTTATCGTAACTCTTTTTTTCTTCATTTTCCTCAGCAGATAATTCAGGAACTTTTTTATTATTATCTAATAATCCTTCTTTTTTCAAATCATCTATACTTAATACATGATATCCATAGTTATTTGCTAATTTATCTTTTATATCTGAATTCATAGAATAATAAACATCTGCAGCACTAATTATGTCAGAAATTATCTTTTCTTTTGTTTTTTCTTTATTTTTTGCAGATTTAAATCCTATAAAAGTCGTAGTACCGATTACTGCTAATAATGCTATGCAAATAATTATTTCTACTAAAGTAAATCCCTTTTTATTCATAAATACATCAGCTCTTTCTATTTTAACTATTATATAACTTATAAAGTTATTATAATATACATATCAAAAAAAAGATAGTTTTTTTTAATCCATCTTTTACATATTAGGCTCTTGATACATATTTTCCATCTAATGTAGAAATTATAATATGTTCTCCCTCTTTTATAAATAAAGGAACTCTTAATGTATAACCAGTTTCAATTGTTGCATCTTTTGTTGCATTATTAGTAGTATTACCTTTAGTTGCTTCTGTAGTTTCTGTAACTTCATATTCAACTTTTTCAGGTAAGTTTATACCTAATATTTCACCTTCATAAGTTTGAATTTCTATATCCATACCTTCTTTTAAGAATTTTACTTTATCAGCCAATTTACTTTCCGGTATTTCTAATTGTTCATATGTTTCATTATTCATAAATACATAAGAATCTCCTTGACTATATAAGTAATTCATTTTACTTTTTTCTACTCTAGCTCTTTCAATTTTTATATTAGTATTATATGTTTCTTCTACTAATGAACCTGTTCTTAAGTTTCTTAATTTCATTTTCATAAATGCAGACCCTTTACCAGGTTTAACATGTTGAAATTCTTCTATTAAACATAATTTTCCATCTATTATAATAGTCATACCATTTTTTATTTCATTTATATTAATATTCATATTTTACTCCTTTCTATCCATAATAATTTATTAAAGATAAAAATTTTTTATAATTTATTATTTTTTTTCTTTAAATGTTTGTTGACTTTTACATTTTGGACAATATTTTTTTATTTCCATTTTGTCTGGTGTATTTTTTTTATTTTTTTCTGTAGGTCTAATTATAAAACCGCATGTAGAACATTTTAATTCAATATTTGTTCTATTATCTGATTTTTTAGCCATTATTTTGCCTCCTCACTTACAAACTATAAGTATTATAGCAAATAAAATACTAATTATCAAACAAAATTTTACTGATATTTCTAGATAAATACATATTTATAGGATAAACTTTTGTAAATTCATTTTCTTTATAATCAATATTAGGGCTAACTATAACTAAACTATATTCAGGTTTGTCACTAGGCATATACGAAATAAATGTTCTTGTTGTTGCAAATGTATCACTTTTACCGTCAGCATCACTATCAAATATTGACTCACTAGTTCCCGTTTTACTACTTGCATCATATTTTTTATCAATATAATTACTTCCTGTTCCACTACTTGAAACATTTTTTAATCCTTCTTTTATTCTACTCTTGTATTTTTCTTCTAAGTCAATTGTATTTAAAACTTTACTTTCATTTTTTAATAAAACTTTACCATCACTAGATACTATTTCTTTCATTAAAGATAATGCTATTCTATTACCATTATTAGCTACTGTATTTATATACTGAGTTAATTCTACTGGCGTATATGTATCATATTGTCCTATACTTAAATTAAGAAGTAAGTCATCACTAACTGTTTTTCCTATTATTCCTATACTTTCATTTTCTAAATCTATTCCAGTTTTAACACCAAGTCCATAACTTGCTAATGTATCTCTATAAATTTTAAAAGCATAATCTAAATTATTTAAACTCATATTATATTTATATTTTTCTCCTGTTAATCCTATTGCTATTAAAAATTGATAATAATTACTTGACTCTGATAATGCTTTTATATCATCTACTACTCCTAAGCTTTTCCAACTACATTTTTTTGTTTTATTCTTTAATTTTACACAAGAATCTGTTACAGTTGTTCCTATATCTATAATATTATATTTATACCCTATTGAAATGGTTGCTGCTTTTACTACACTTCCAACTGTATAACTTTTATTAATATTACCAATTTCATTATTATAAAATTCTCCATTATTATAACTTTTACCAACCAAAGATATTATCGCACCTGTATTTGGGTCACTTACTATAATATAAGAACCATTATAATATCTTGTGCTTTTATAATCTTTAGATTTAAGTATTTCTGTTTCTAATAATTCTTCTATTTCTTTTTGTAAATTTATATCAATATTTAATACTAAGTCATTACCTATTTTAGATTCACTTATAAGAGATATAGTATTATCTGGATTAACCTTATACTTGGCTTTTTCTCCTTTTAAGTAATCTTCATAATATTTTTCTAAATAACTAGTACCTACTATATCATCATTAGAATATCCTTTCTTTTTATATTCATCTAATTCTTCACTAGGTATAAATCCTGTAGTTCCAATAACATTAGATAATAAATTATCATAATTATTTACTCTTTTAAAAGTTAATTCACATCTAACACCTATTAAATTTAATTCTAATACTTTACTATATTCTTCATCAGTACAATCTTTTTTAATTATTTTATCTTGATAGTTATAGCCTTTTGACATAATATTATATATATTAGCAGCTTTTTTATAATCTTCTGACATAGAATTTACCATATCCTCTGTAATTTGTTCCAATTTATATTCTAATAGTTCATTGCTACTTATTTTTCTTTCGTTGTATTTATTTATAATATCTTTACTTACCAAAGAATTTATTTCATCTTTATGTATTATATAATAAAAATACTTTAATTCATTAATTGACCCAAATTCTATATCTAATATACTGCCTAATTTTAATGCTATATCTATTTCTTCACTTTCTTTTATTCCAGTTAATTTATTATATATTATTGTTTTTACCCCAATATTATCTACAATTATATTTCCATTTCTATCTAGTATTCTACCTCTTGGTGCACTAGTACCATATATAATTTTATTATTCTTAATATTTAATATATTATTATAATATTCACTTTTATAAAACATTAAATAACTTATTCTAAATATACATATTAAATATAATCCTATAACTAAAATATATAGTAAAGTTTTTTTCATATATTTCACCATTATTAGTATGTAAATAAATAAAAAAAATACTCAGTTTTTTGAGTAATTTATTTTAATATTTTTCTATATTCATTTTTATTAGTTAATTGTTTTACATTACTTACAAATAGTTGTCCTATAAATGGATCATATATATTGTTTTCTTCTTTTAATAATAAATTAGATTCTATATTTTCTTCTATATAATGTTGTATATTATTTAATTCATTAAAATTTTTTATACTATCTATATCTATAAAATAAAAATCATTTATTTTAATTAATATAACATCTTTTTTAGCAAGTATATATTCACAGGCCACTAAGTTATCAGCATCAATAACATCATATTTTTTCACAAAATTCAATAATTTTCTATTTATTTTAATAATTATATTTATATCACCTATATAAATTTGTTCCATAAAACACCTCACAAAATATATTATATTATATATTTTTTTAATGTCAAATTCATATTTTTTATTATAATGCATAATATATATTGGTGATAAAATGTTAAATTTGGTTGAGCCATATATAAATAATATATCAAAAAATGATATAAATGCTTTTGCATTAAAAAATAATATTAAATTAAATAACAATGAATTAGATTTTATTTATAATTTTATTAAAACTAGATATAAAGAAGTATTATCTAATCCCAATGCTTTTACTTTATCTAAATATAGAAATAATTTTTCTAATGAAAATTATGTAAAAATAAATGGATTAATAAACAGATATAAAATGTTACTATAATAAATTAATAATGAAATATGGAACAAAATATATAGAAGAAATAATACCTTTGTTTGATATACCAATAAATATAAGAAAATATATTTATAAAAATAATATTGTTGAATCAGTAAATTCAAAAGTACAAAGAGTTTTTTATGGTAGAGGTGCATTACCCAATGCAGACTTTGCAATAAATATAATATACATAAACTTAATATTGACGACAGGAACCCAGATAAAATTATTTAAAAAAAAATAGACATAAATATCTAAAGTTATGACTTTTTAACTTTAAAATATTTATGACTTTTTATTTTACAATTTATACCTATACGATTTTTATAACTTTTTTACCAATTTTTGATATAATTTGCTCATATTTTATAAACTCCACAAATGCATCTAACGATGCATTTGTCTTCTTTTTATTTTTATTTTTTATATATTCTCGCTTACGCGAATACTGTTTTAACGTATTTTATAATTCATCCAGCGAAAGGGTTTTCGCTGGATAACTAATCAGTTTTCAGTTCATGGACGATAAGAATTTTTAATTCTTATCTTTAATTTTATCCTATTGTGTAGGCATTTGCCTTTGTTCCATCTCCACCAATTATTTGAACACTAGATAAGAGAGTTACTGCGGGACGAAACGCGTAGCCGTTGTAGCTCACATTGATGCTGCCCACGTAACCATCGTCGTTCAAGTAGAATGCGTTATCGTTCGTGCTGACGAATCTGTAAGGCGACAAAGACCAAAAGGATAAATATTTTGATTTTTGATAATCATTTATTAAATAAAAATTTGAATTGCTAGTAGATACTTTTCCTCCTGCATATACTATTTCGTCTGCTGTTAATGTTCCTACATACATGTCTGTATTATCTGCAAACTTACTCATATTTGTTCCATTACATTTTAATGTTGGTTCTTTTGTTGTTTTTCCTTTTAATCTTACATATGAATCATAATAAATTTCTGTATTCTTAACTTGGTTATCTAATATTTTTTGACTTGTTAATGGTGTTGAATTATCACTTTCGGTTGCATAAGCTTTATCTTTTAAACACCAGTCTCCTGCTTTTAAATAAGATAAGTATCTTAATAAAGGTCCTGTTTGGAAATTTTTAAATGCATATGCCATTGACGAAGTGTTATCTGTTCCACCATTTAAATAGTTCATTAAAGATCTTGTACTTGAATTTTTTGTTCCATCACTTGCAGTTAATGTATTTGCTGCATATTCTGTATACCCAAAATTTCCTGTTTTAGTAGTACCTCCTGTTGTAGTTGGTATAGCCCAATTACCATTACTTGTAGCACAAGTACTATCTTGGTCTTCTAGTATTAATTTTGTACTTCCGTCTCCTTCTATTCTTACTATTCTCCAGCACATTCCTGCAAAGTTTACATAGTTATCTTCTACTCCTCCTCTATAGTAATAACTTGTTCCATAATCATCGTTTGTAGT
>CALVZA010000034.1 GCA_944372415.1 uncultured Bacilli bacterium | reverse complement strand
ATAAAACAAGCGAACAAGAAATGTTTTTGATAAAATTTTAAGAATGTATGTTATAATTTAAATAGTGATTGCTTCTTATATTAAATTGTTAACGAGTTGTAGATAACTTTCCCAATGGCACCAGATTTGTAATTTTGTTCGAATTATTTGAACTTTTCATATACGAAATCAATCAGAAATGATTGATTTTTAAGTTTTAGAGAAAAAACTAACCAAAAGAAAGTTTGTCGTTTATGATACAATATATTTTAATGACGCTATAATAATTTGTAAAAAGTAGTAAATTTAAATTAAGTGAAATTATTATTAATATTTTTTAATTTTTTTATTCTAAAAAATTTACTTTATTTATTAATTTTGGTACAATTATTTTAGGAGGTTATATTATGGAAAATCAAAAAAAATCAGAGAAAAAAATTAATTATGGTTTAATTATATTTATTATTGTTTTAATTATATTATTTATACCAATTATATCTGATTATGTTAAAAAACAAAACATAGAAGTTTTATCTGTAAAAGAGTTTACTAAAAAAATTGAAGATAAAGAATCTTTTGTAGTTTATGCTGGAGAACTTGAAAATGGTATTAAAAAAGATTTGAGAGATATAAGAGATATAGATATAACTGATTATGGTTATGACTATAGTGTATATAGTGTAAAAGATAGTAAGTCATTGGAGAGTATTGGTGATGATGTAAAAGTTGCTGTTATTGTAGATGGTGACGTTCAAAAGACTTATACAAAATATGATGAAGAAAGTCTAAATAAAGATGTTCAAATATATTTTTTAGGAAATATAGATGATGAAAATAAAGCTTATAAAGTAGCTGAAGATTTTAATGCATATAAAAAATTAGTAAAAAGTGATAAAACTATAATGACTGTTTTTGGTAGAAATACATGTTTTTATTGTAACAAATTTAAACCTGTATATAATGCTTTAGCAGAAAAGTATAATGTTGATATTTATTACTTTGATTCCGATAGTTATGATGTTAATGAATATAATAAAATAATTAATATGGACTTAACAGTTCCTGCTAAATGTAGTAGTGAAGGAAAAGAATTTAAATTATCTGATCCTTTTGGAACACCATTAACTATATTTACTCAAAAGGGTAAAATTGTTGACTGTATAAGTGGTTATGTAAATAGAGATTCTTTAATAGAAAAATTAAAAACTAATAAAATGATAAGTGAGTGATATTATGAGTAAAACTGTATTACAATGTGTTTGGGAATTCAAAAAAAGATATCCTTCAACAATTATGTGGAGAATTAGAAAACATAGTGCTGTAATAGAAAAACATTTAAATCCTGGTGAAAAAGTTTTATATGCTTTTGCAGCACAAAAGAATGATAATGCTACTCATATTTTTGATACGGCAGTTTTGTGTGTTACAAGTGATCGTATTTTAATAGGTCAAGATCAAATATTGTATGGTTATACATTAAACTCTGTAACTCCAGAAATGTATAATGATTTGCAAGTGTTTTCAGGCATTCTTTGGGGTAAAATAACAATTGATACAGTTAAAGAAGTTATTCATTTTTCAAATTTTACAAAGAGAGCATTAACTGAAATAGAATCTATCATATCTATGTATATGATGGAGGCTAAGAAGTTATATCCTAATAAAGATAAAGTAAGTTCTGTTATAAAATAGAACTTTTTTTAATATTTATAATATATTATTATAGGTGATATTAATGATTAAAAGTGAACTATATGATAATTATATAATAAAAAAAGGAGATACTATATATGCTATAAGTAAACGATATAATATTAATCCAGAGTTATTGTCTTTAATAAATGGTTTAAAAATTAATGATTATATATATGAAAATCAAGAAATTTTAATACCTAAATCAGGGTATAGTTATTACTTTACAAAAAGTGGTGATAATTTAAATGATATATTAGATTTATTTAATGTATCTTATAAAGATTTTAATAAAGTAAATAATAGAATATTGTTAGAAGAAGGACAATTATTTGCATATAAAAGATAGTAAAATATCTTTTTTTTTGTTATACTAATACTAGAATAAAAGATAAGGTGATAATAATGGTATTTAAAAAACCATATGCTTTTTTTATTAAATATTTTAGATTAATAAATTTAATTTTGTGTTTTTTATTTGGTAATATATTTTATAAACTAAATTTATTGCGTGTAGTAATTAATGATATATATTTAGGTAAAGTTACTAACTATAGTAATTTAGGTTCTAGTTATATTGGCTTTAAAATGTATTTATTGTTATTTATAATATTGTCTATTTTAATAATAATAATACTTTTGTTAAAAAGAAAAGAAAAACCTTTAAAAGATTATTTATTTGCTAGTATATATATTTTTGTATTATTTTTATATTTAATGGCAATTAGTAGTTTATTTTTAACTTTAGATGAAACTATCGTTGAACAAACTAGTTTAAAGTTATATACTGATATTGCTTTATTAATTATAGTTCCTATTATTTATTTTGCATTTAAATTTATTTTAATTGTTATAGGTTTTAATTTAAATAAATTTAATTTTACAAAAGATATTATGGAATTAAAACAAGAAGAAAAAGATAATGAAGAAATAGAAATTATTTTTGATAAAAATTCATATAAATATAAACGTAATTTTAGAAGAGGGTTAAGAGAATTTAAATATTATTTATTAGAAAATAAGCTTTTAATAGGTATAATAGTTTTTATTATTTTATTAGTGCTTTCTATTTCACTATTTACTGTTAATATATTTAATTCTAATAATGTTAATGTAGGAGAAAGTTTTAATGCAGCTAATTTTACTTATAGAATAAATAATGTTTATGAAACTAATTATAGTTTAAATTATACTAATATTTCTAAAGATTTTAAATTCGTTGTTGTTAGTGTAAATGCTAGAAATAATATTCAAGAATCTAGAAGTATTGATTTTAAAAGAATAAGGTTAATTTATGATGATGAATACGTTTATGCTAATAATTATTTTAATAAGTTTTTTTATGATATTGGTGTTCCTTATAATAATGAAGTTTTAAAAAGTGGTGAAAGTTATAATTATATTTTTATTTTTAAAGTACCTATTAGTTATAAATCTAATAAATATGTTTTAAAGTTTTATGATAAAATAACTTACGAAAATAAAGAGAGTAAAGGTAGTTATAAGGAAATAGAAGTTAATGCAAAAAATTTAGATAAAAAAAGAGAGTTAAAAGAATTAAATTTAAAAGAAAATATAGTATTTAATAAGAAGAATTATGGTAATTCTAATTTAACTTTATCAAATTATGAAATAAAATCTATTTATGTATATAATAAGGATGGCAAGAGTAATATAGTAAAAAATGATAATATTAATAAAATACTTTTAATATTGGATTATAAATTGTATATTGATGAAAATTATAATATTTCAGATTATTTTAAAAATGCTAAAGAATTCTTTGATAAATTTATAAGTATTTCATATAGTTATAATGGGAAAGATAAAGTTTATAATGATGTTCGTGCTTTAGCAGATGTTGATAATAAAATAATATTGTCTGTTCCTTATGAAGTACAAGATTCTTCTAATTTAAAAGTGAATATTAATTTTAGAGATACAAAAATTAGTTATAAATTAAATTAATTGTTGATTTACATAACTTATGTGGTATAATACTTACATAAGTTGTGAAATTTTGGATCCATAGCCAAGTGGTAAGGCATGGGACTGCAACTCCCTGATCGTTGGTTCAAATCCGACTGGGTCCTCCAATTTATTAAAATAATCGTACTTTAATTAGTGCGTTTTTTTGTTAAAAGAAAAAGAAATCAAATATTTCTTCTTATAGATTTATTTTAATTTAGATTATTTAAGTTTGAGGAGGTTAGTGTATTTAATAAATTTAAGGAATCAAATTTAGTCAAGTTTTATACATGTGAACTATCTATAGTTTATGATAAAGTTGTTTTTTTAATTATTTATTAGTAATAATATATAGTTTATTGCTATAAAAAATTATTAGTGTTTTAAATATAATATTAAATTTTTTAAAAATAATATCTATAGAAAATATAACTTGATTATTCTTTTTCTAATATATAATATGGAGTATTATTAAAATATTATTGGCTTTTGACTTGATATAAATAACTAGTGTTATTTATAATAATTTTGAATTTTTTAGAAAAATTGTTATAATTGTATATGAATTGAGGTTTTAATATGTCGTTGTTTTTAGATTTTGTATTTATATTTTTTATAGGAAGTATGATAGGTTGGGTTGGTGAATTACTTTTTCGAGGAATACTTTATAAAAAATGGGTTAATCCTGGTTTTTTAGTTGGGCCTTATTTACCTATTTATGGGTTTGGGTTAGCTAGTTTAACGCTTATATATTTGGTGTTTTCTGGTTTTTCTATTAATCCATTTTTCATTATTTTATTAATGGGTATTTCTATGACTTTAATAGAGTTAGTTGGTGGATTGTTTTTTATAAATGCAGGTGGCGTTAAACTATGGGATTATAGTGATTTGAAATATAATTATAAAGGAATTATATGTCCTCAGTTTTCTTTATTATGGACAGCTTTGGGAGCAATATATTATTATTTTTTAGCAGAGAAAGTATTTGTTGCTTTGGAATGGTTTGGAAATAATTTATCTTTTTCTTTTGTTTTGGGAATATTCTTTGGAGTGATTATAATAGATTATATATATTCTACTAATACATTAGTTAAAATAAGAAGATTTGCGAAAGATAATAATTTTATTATTAAATATGAGGAATTTAAAAAACACATTAAAGAAATTCAAAAGAAGAATGAAGAAAAATATTCGTTTATATTTTCTTTTAGACAAAGTAAGAAGTTATCTGATTATTTAAAATCTTATAAGAAAAATAAAATTGTTTTTTTTAATAGAAAAGATAGTAATAAATAATTTTTTTAAAGTTAATTTAATAAAATGTATTAAAGTTCTTAATTGGAGGTTATATGAATTTTAATACATTTTTTTTAAGAATAATTATATGCTTTATTTTAAGTATATTAATAGGTTTAGAAAGGCAATATAGGCATAAATTAGTTGGTTTAAGGACTAATGTGTTAGTTAGTTTAGGAGCGTTTATGTTTGTTGCTGTTTCTTTTGGTATTGGTTCTGCTGATTATTCTAGAATAGCAGCACAGGTTGTTAGTGGAATTGGTTTTTTAGGTGCTGGTGTAATACTTAGAGATGGTTCTAAGATTAAGGGTTTAAATACTGCTGCTACTTTATGGTGTGTTTCTGCAATAGGAGTATTATGTGCTGCTGGTATGATTAAGGAAGCAAGTGTTGGAACTTTATTTGTTTTATTATCAAATGTTGTTTTAAGATTATTCTCTATTAAAATTATGGAGTTTCTTAATAAAAATAATCAGTATTTATATGTAATAAGGCTAAGTTGTTTAAAAGATGATGAGTTTATAATTAGAAACAAAATAGTTAAATGTTTAGAAAATAGGGCATTAATGTTTAAAAGTATAGATAAATATGAAACAGATAATAAAGTAAATTTTAAGATTTCTATTGTTAGTATTTTTGTTAATAAAATATATGGTTTTATAAATGATTTGAGTGTAGTTAATAATATTTTGAATGTTAAATGGTGTAAGAAAAGTATTGTTAATATGGAAGATGAAGAAGATTTAATTGATTAAATTTATATGACTTTTAGTTATATGTTTTTATTTTTTAATTATTTAGTTTTTATTGAAAAAAAAATAATTTTGTTTTATAATTTAGTTGGTAATCATTACTAATAAGTAGGAATTTTTGAAGAATACTAAACAGAGACAATTAGTATTAATTATGGTTAATAATAGTTATAATCATATAAATGCTAATGAAGTTTATTTAGAGTCAAAGAAGATTAACTCTAATATTAGTTTAGGAACAGTATATAGAAATTTAAATTATTTAGTTGAGTCTAGAATAATTAGAAGATTAAAGATGTTTGATAATACAGATAGATTTGATAAAAATATTGTTCGTTCTCATATAATTTGTAATAAATATGGTAAAATTGGTGATGTATATTATGAATATATAGAAGCGTTACCTATATTAAAAATTATTATGTATTGATTATGATTTACGTTTTAATGGCATTTGTAAAGAATGCTTAGAGAAGGAGAAGAAAAATGGAATTAAAAGGTAGTAAAACAGAAGCTAATTTAATGGCTGCATTTGCTGGAGAAAGTCAAGCAAGAAACAAGTATACTTATTATGCATCAAAAGCTAAAAAAGACGGTTATGAACAAATAGCAGCAATTTTTGAGGAAACTGCTAATAATGAAAAGGAACATGCTAAAATGTGGTTTAAAGAATTACACGATGGAAAAGTTCCAGAAACTATTGACAATTTATTAGATGCTGCAAATGGTGAAAATTATGAATGGACAGATATGTATGCTGGATTTGCAGAAACTGCTCGTGAAGAAGGATTTGATAGAATAGCGGCTTTATTTGAAGGTGTTGCTGCTATTGAAAAGGAACACGAAGAAAGATATAGGAAGCTTTTATCAAATATTGAGGGTGGCTTAGTATTTAGTCGTGATGGTGATAAGATTTGGCAATGTAGAAATTGTGGACATATTAGTATTGGCAAAGAAGCACCAGAAGTTTGTCCAGTATGTAATCACCCACAAAGTTATTTTGAAATCAAAAAAGAAAATTATTAATATAAGCGATTTAATATCGCTTTTTAAAATGAAAAAAATTAGCACAAACAATTGACAAGTGCTAAGAGTTGATGTATAACTATGTTTATAGGGAGAGTGAAGATATGAAAAAAAGAGAATTTAAAAGTGAATCTAAAAGATTATTAGATTTGATGATTAATTCTATTTATACTAATAAAGATATATTTTTGAGGGAACTTATAAGTAATGCAAGTGATGCGATAGATAAATTATATTATAAAAGTTTGACCGATAAAGATATAAAATTATCAAAAGAAGATTTTGAGATTAATATTAATTTTGATAAAGACTTAAGAACAATAACTATTAGTGATAACGGTTGTGGTATGAGCGAATCTGATTTGGAAAACAATTTAGGAACTATAGCCAAAAGTGGGTCTTTAGCTTTTAAACAAATGAATGAAGTTAAAGACAAAGATATAGATATTATAGGACAATTTGGTGTAGGATTTTATAGTGCTTTTATGGTTGCAGATGAAATTACTGTTATAAGTAAAGCATATGATTCTACAGATGCATATAGATGGAATTCTAAGGGATTAGAAGGTTATACACTAGAGAAATGTGATAAAACTAATATTGGAACAGATATTATATTACATATAAAAGATAATACTGAAGATGATAACTATGATGATTATTTAACTGAATTTAAGCTAAAAGATTTGATTAAAAAGTATAGTGATTATATAAGGTATCCTATTAAAATGGAAGTTACTCATCATAATAAAAGTAAAGATAGTGATGAGTATGAAGATGTAAAAGAAATAGAAACTATTAATAGTATGATTCCTATTTGGAAGAAGAATAAAGATGAGATAACTGATGAAGAATATAATCATTATTATACTGATACTTATTATGATTATGAAAAACCATTAAAAGTAATAACTACAAGTGTAGAAGGTGCTGTTAGTTATAAAGGATTATTATTTATTCCAAGTCACGCACCATATGATTTTTATACTAAAGAATATGAAAAAGGTCTAAGTTTATATTCTAAAGGTGTATTAATAATGGATAAATGTAGTGATTTATTACCAGATTATTTTAATTTTATAAAAGGAGTTGTTGATACTGAAGACTTATCTTTAAATATTAGTAGAGAAATGTTGCAGAAAACTAAAGCACTTAATGTAATTGCAAAAAATATAGAAAATAAAATTATTAAAGAATTTAAAGATATGTTAGAAAATGATAGAGAAACATATATTAAAATGTTTAAAGTATTTGGTACTAATATTAAATTTGGTATTTATAATAATTATGGTATTGATAAAGAAAAACTTCAAGATTTAATTATGTTTAATTCTTCTAAGACAAAAGATCTAATAACATTAAAAGAATATGTTAATAACATGAAAGAAGATCAAAAAGATATATATTATGCTAGTGGAGAAAGTATTGAAAAAATTGATACACTTCCACAAATTGAACAAGTAAAAGATAAAGATTATGAAATACTTTATTTAACAGATTATGTAGATGAATTCACTTTAAATGCTTTAGTCCAATATGAGGGTAAAAATTTTAAAAATGTTAGTGCTGCTGATTTGGATTTAGATGATGACCAAAAAGAAATAGAAAAGATTAACAGTGATAATAAAGATTTGTTAACTATAATGAAAGAAACAATTCAAGTAAGTGATGTAAGATTTACTAATAAATTAAAATCTCATCCAGTTTGTTTAACTAGTAAAGGTAATGTTTCTGTTGAAATGGAGAAAGTAATTAATTCAATGCCTGGAGATGAAACAATTAATGCTGAGTTAGTATTAGAAATAAATGAAAATCATCCTATAAGTGATAAATTAAAAGATTTATTTAAGAAAGATAAAGAAGAGTTAAAAAAATATACTAAAGTTTTATATAGTGAGGCTAGATTAATAGAGGGACTTAGTATAGATAATCCTACTGAGATTAGTAATTTAATTTGTGAACTTATTTCAAAATAGGCAGTAATTATGCCTATTTTTTCTTGTTAAAAATTATTATATATGTTAAATTAACTATTGGTGATTAAGTATGTTAAAAGTATCTAATCTTGAATTAAGATTTACAACTAAAACTTTATTCCAAAATGTTAACTTGGAATTTAAAGAAGATAATTGTTATGGAATTATAGGAGCAAATGGTGCAGGAAAAAGTACTTTTTTAAAAATATTAGATGGCAGAATAGAACCTACTAAAGGAGAAATTATTTTAGGAAAAGATGAAAGAATTTCAACGTTAGTGCAAAATCATAATGAATATGATGAATTTAATGTAATAGAAACTGTTATAATGGGAAATAAAGATTTATATTCTATTATAAAAGAAAAAGAAAGACTATATAGCAAAGAAAATTTTACTGATGAAGATGGAATTAAAGTTGCTGAATTGGAAGATAAATTTTTAAATATGAGTGGTTGGAATGCAGAAAGTGATGCTGAAATATTATTAAATGGTTTAGGTGTGTCTAATGAAGTTTTTAGTTTAAATATGAAAGATTTAAAAGATAGTGATAAAGTAAAAGTTCTTTTGGCTAATGCTTTATTTGGTGAACCTGATGTACTTTTATTAGATGAACCTACTAATGGTTTAGATATTAAAAGTAAAATGTGGTTAGAAGAATTTTTAATTAATTTTAAAAATACTGTTTTAGTTGTTAGTCATGATAGGGCGTTTTTAAATAAAATTTGTACACATATAGTCGATATTGATTATGAAAAAATAACTATGTTTGTTGGAAATTATGATTTTTGGTATAAATCTAGTCAATTAATTCAAAAACAAATGAAAGAATCTAATAAGAAAAAAGAAGAAAAAATAAAGGAATTAGAAGATTTTATTAGAAGATTTAGTGCTAATGCAAGTAAGAGCAAACAAGCAACTAGTAGAAAAAAGGCTTTGGAAAAAATAGAATTAGATGAAATAAAGGCTAGTAGTAGAAAATACCCATATATAAATTTTGACTTTGATAGACAACTTGGTAATGATGTTATAATAGTAGATAATGTATCTTATAAAAATATTTTACATAATGTTAAGTTTGTTATTAGAAAAGAAGATAAAATTGCTTTAATAGGGAATAATGAAATAGCAAAAACTACTCTTTTAAATATAATTAGCGGTAATTTAAAACCTGATACTGGTAGTGTTAAAATAGGTTCTACAGTAAAATTATCTTATTATGAAAAAAATCATGATAAATATTTTGTTAATGATACTAATATGATTGAATGGTTAAAACAATTTAGTGATAATACAGAAGATACTTTTATTAGAAGCTTTTTAGGAAGAATGTTATTTTCTGGAGAAGAAGTATTAAAGAATGTAAGTGTGTTATCAGGTGGTGAAAAAGTAAGATGTATGTTTGCTAAAGTTATGTTAAATAAAGGGAATGTTTTATTATTAGATGAACCTACTAATCATTTAGATATTGAAAGTATAACTGCTTTGAATGACGGATTAGAGAGATATAAAAGCGCATTTATTATATCTACTTTTGATGAAGAAATAATTAATACTACTTGTAATAGATTAATTGAAATAAAAAAAGACGGTACAATTAGAGATAAAGAAATAAGTTATGAAGAATATATAGAAAGATTTGGCATAGAAAGTTAATTTATTTTAAATTGACTTTTTATTTATGCTATTTTATAATTTGATTTGTTAATTACGAGGTGAATTATGAAAGAAATAATTTTTGATACATTAATAGATAGTGTAAAGTTATTACCTTTTTTATTTATAGCATTTTTATTAATAGAATTATTAGAATATAAAATGAATAAAAAAGTTAGTAAGTTGGTAAGTAAATCCGGCAAATTTGGTCCAATTATAGGTAGTATATTAGGTATATTTCCTCAATGTGGTTTTTCTGTAATTGCTACTAATTTTTATATAACACGTGTTATTTCTTTGGGAACTTTAATTTCTATTTATCTTGCTACTAGTGATGAAATGCTACCAATAATGTTAAGTAAAAATGTGTCAATTAAAACAATTATATTAATATTATTTATTAAATTTATTTGTGGAATAGTTTTTGGATTTATTATAGATTTTATATTTAGAAATAAAAATAAAATAACTAATTTTAATTATGAAATATGTAATAATGATCATTGTGATTGTAAACATGGAATATTTAAATCTGCTATTATACATACTTTAAAAACTATTTTATTTATAATGTTAATTACATTTATTTTAAATATTTTATTTACCTATGTTGGAGAAGATTTAATTAAAAAGATATTTATGAAAGATAATTTGTTTGGACCATTAATTGGTGCTTTAATTGGTTTAATTCCAAATTGTGGTGCTAGTGTTATTTTAACTGAAATGTTTATAAGCAATGTAATAAATTTGGAAACTTGTATTGCAGGATTATTAACTGGTAGTGGTGTTGCTATTTTGATTTTATTTAAGTCTAATAAAAATTTAAAAGAGAATATTAGTATTTTAACTATTTTATACTTAATAGGAGTATTAATTGGTATGATGATTGAAGTGGTGGGTATAATAATGTAAACTCACTCTTTTTATTAAAAAAATTAGCACTAGTTCTTGACAAGTGCTAAAAAAAGAGTATAATTATAATTGTGAAAGGAAGATGAATATGAGTTTAATACCAAGAAAGTATTATTTTGATGATTTTTTTGATGATTTTGTTACTTCTAAGGATAGTGCAATAATGAAATGTGATATTTATGAAAAGGATGGTAATTTAACTATTGAAATTGATGTTCCTGGATTCGACAAAAAAGATATTAATATCGAATGTAAGAATGGTTATTTGACTGTTACTGCTAAAAGAGAAAATACAGAAGAAAGTAAAGATAAAAATTATCTTAGAAAAGAAAGAAGCTATGGTGAATATACTAGATCATTCTACGTTGGAGATATTGACACAACTATGATTAATGCTAAATTTAATAACGGTATATTGGCTATTACTGTTCCTAAAGAAGAAAAACAAGATAACAAAACTATTATTGAAATTAATGATTAAGGACAACTTGTCCTTTTTTTATAAGTGTTTATAAAATAATAATATCAATGATGCTTGTGAAATATATGTAGTAATAACTGGTGAAGAAATATTATATAACTATAAAGCATACATAAAATGTAAGATTATGTAATAAAAATTCACACTTATGAAAATATTGCTTGTAAAAGCAATTTTTTTATTTTATAATTTAATTAGGATAAGAATTCTATTTATGAAAAAGTTATGTAATTTTTCATATTTGAAAGGAGTGAGTTTCATGAATAGAAGACAAAAAATAATAGTAAGTGTGACAGGAATATTTATAGTACTATTAATATTAGTAGGATTAACGTATGCATACTTCTTAACACGTATACAAGGA
>CALVZA010000033.1 GCA_944372415.1 uncultured Bacilli bacterium | reverse complement strand
AAAAATACTCGCATAAAGTCGTGAAATAATTTCACAAAAATCAACTATAAATTAACATAGTGAGACATTTTCCTAAATTAATATAAATATAATTATTAAAAAATCGTAAAAAACCGAAACTCAAAATAAAAGGTACTAGTAAATTTAGTACTTTTTTTATATAATTTATTTAGTATGGTAGTGATAGTATGAGTATAAAAAAAATAGTAGTATTTATTGTATTGTTTTTAAGTTTATATTTTAACGTTTATGCTTTAGAAACTAATGAAATAATAAATCCAGAATGGTTAAAATATATAAAATTAACAGAAGATGAAAAGAAAAAATATGATGCTATTCCAGAAAAATATATTAATGAATATAAAAAAGAAGATTCTTTAAATACTTACGAAAGAAGAAGTTACGTGTTTGATGAATATATTCCAACTTATTTTTCTTTAGCTGATAATGAAGGTAAACAATATGTTAATTCGTCTAGTAAAAATCAAAGTTCTCTAGGATTATGTTGGGCTTTTGGTGCTATTGGAAGTGCTGAATCTAATATATTATTAAATGGTGTTAAAGGACAAAATAATTTAATAGATTTATGTAATAATGATAATAGTTTATATTGTAAATACAAAGAAGACTATGAATTGAATGAGCAATATAAATTAGGATTAGTTAAAGATAATGCTACTTTTTCTGAAAGAGTAACAGATTATATAACTAGCAAACCAATTAATGCTTCTGCTTATGGCCGTGACGGACTTTATACTGTAATAAGTGAAGGTTATAACCCTTATACTGCTTCGCGTTCATTTGGATCTGGAGGTAGTTTCAGTACAGTAGGAAATTTATACTCTAGTGGTATTACTCCAATTCGTACATTTAATGAATGGGCTAGTTATAATACTAATTTAACAGAAATGTCTTTATATCAGGTATTTGATAGCGTAGATAATATTTATCAAGTAACAGATTATTATAATTATCCTAGTGCTCCTAGTGATAGTGCTAGCAAAGAAAATTGGATAAAAGAATTAAAGAAAAATATTATGAAATATGGTTCGGTATATGTTTCTACTGTTGCACCACAAGTATCTTCCGCACGAGCTTGTTATTATTATGATACAAAGTATAACATTAATGGTGAAAAAAAATATATTCATTTAATAAACTATGATGGTAAATGTGGTACCGGGTCACTAGGATGGCATGCTATGCAAATAATAGGATGGGATGATGAATATTCTTTTGGATACTGTAAAGTAGGAAATTCATCAAGTGGAAATTATACTAAATCTTCATGTGAAAATGCTGGATATATATGGACAGAAGGTAAAGGAGCATGGATATTAAAAAATTCATGGGGTACAACAAAAACTTATCCATATTTATCTTATCAATCTACAGGACTTTCAATTAGTGGGGTAAGAGAGGTTAGTATTAAGGATTATGATAATTCTTATAATAGATATACAAGCATAAATAACTATACTAGAAGTAAAATTAATTTAAATGGAAATAACGTATATGAAAATATTTATAAATTTAGAAAACCAATTGATATTGAATATCTAAATAACATAAATGTATATTTTTCTAGTTATAATAATGATTATCAAATATATATTAGTAACGATGGCGTAACTTATGAATTTATAAGTGAAGGAAAAATAGATTATTCAGGATTAAAAACATTTTATACTAATGATTTCAAATTAACTAATGAAGATTTTTATATAAAAGTTGTAAATAATAATGTAAGTTATGTAAATGCTTTTACTAAAAATGAATGTAGTAAAAATAATAATTGTGATAATTCTTTATCTATTAGTACAGTTATGGATAAAAAGAATTATGAAGATACTGATAGAAATTTTAAAATATTTAATAAAACTAGAAATATTAGTAGTGGTTCCAAAATAACTTATAAAATTTTAAATGAACAAAACGAAGATATTACTAATTTATTCAATATACCAAATACTTATATAATTAATAATATTGATAGTTTTACTATGACTTCTAATAAAAATTTAGAAATGGGAAGATATAAATTAATATCAACATATGAAAATATTAGTAATGAATATGAATTTTCAGTACTAGGAGATGAAATAAATTTAGAATTAGAAAAAGTAGATAAGTTATTTTTAGAAGATAAAACTTATAAAATAAATTATAAATTATCTACAACAGCAGGTGTTAATTCATATAACTGGAGTGTTGATGATGAATCTATCGCTACAATTAACAATAATGGTACTTTAACTTTAAAAGATAGTGGTAAAATTAAAGTTAAACTATCTTTAGATACAGTATTAGGTATTATAGAAGATGAGATTGAAATAATTATTTATAAAAAAATAAATAATATAGATGACTTTTTAAATATAATGACTGATACTAATAATACTAAAGCTTATTTTTTAAATACTGATTTAGATTTTAAAGATATTGACTTTGATAAATTAAATTTATCACTATATTTTAGAGGAATATTTGAAGGTAATTATCATACAATAAAAAATATAAATAGAACAAGTAATATATCTGGATTGTTTCCATATTTAGATGGAGCAACAGTTAGTAATATAAAAATTATAGATTCTTCTTTCACAGGAGATGAATTTGTTGGATCATTAGCAGGCTTTGCTGATAATTCTAAAATATTTGGAATATATAATACATCAAGTGTATTTGGTAAAGAAGTAGTAGGAGGAATAATTGGATTATCAAATAATACCACAATTAGCGAATGTTATAATGGTAGCAATATAGTTAATAATTCTGATAAATTAAATTTATATGCAGGCGGAATTGTAGGGCATGGTATAGATAGTATAATAAAAGATAGTTATAACGAAGGAAAAGTTAATATTGTTTCTAATGATGAAGTTAATAATATAAACGCTTATGCAACTGGTATTATATCTTATTCATCAAATACAACTATAACTAATACTTATAATACTGGTATAATAACTATTGAAAGTTTATTTAATAATACTTTATTCTATAAAAGTGGTATAAGTAATAATTATGATAATGTAAATAATTCTTATTATATAAAAGATGCTACTTATACTATTATTGATGAAAACTATGAAAAAACAATAGAAGAAATGAAACAAAAATCAAATTATCTTAATTGGGATTTCAATAATATATGGCAAATAGTTGATAATAAATATACACCTATTTTAAGAAAGTTTCCTATTGAAATAACTAATATAAACTTTGATATTTTTAGTAAAACTTTAAATACAAACTATGAATATGATTTTAATTATGAAGTATTACCATATAACGCTAGCAGCGATGTAGAAATAAAAAGTGATGATACTAATTTATTTGAAGTAATAAATAATAAAATAATTACTAAAGATAAAGTTGGAAGTAGTTATATAACATTTATAGTTGATGATAAAGAATATAGTTTTCCAATAACAGTAGTAAATCTATTTGATATAGAGTATGATAATACATTAACTGGAAACTATGTTGATATAAATACTAATTATAACTATTATTTATCAAAGTTAAATAATGAATATATTAAATTAGATTATTCTATAAATGATAAATTTGAAACTCATTCTTTTGAAAAAAACGTAATCAGTGATAAATATACTATTAGAGTAGATAATAATGGTAAATTAAATATAAAACTTTACTTATGTAATGATAATAGTTGTGAAGTAAAGAAAACTGAAGAGTTTGATATTAATAATATTGATAAAACTAGACCTGTTATTAAATATGAAACAAATAATATTAAAAAAACTTTAAAAATAAATATAACAGATGATAATGGTTTAAGTTTAAATAATGATTATTCTTATGGATTAAGTAGTTCTGATAAATTAGTACCAACTTTAAAAAAATATAAATTAAATACTTTATTTACAGACCTATCTTTAAGTAATGAAAATTATTATTTATGGATAAAAAGAGTATTTGATAAATCTGGTAATGGTTTATGTGATACAACATATTGTATATACAAATTAAATTTAGAAGATAATTACTACACTTTAAATTATTATGATGAAGATAATAAAACTTTATTAAAAAGCGAAAGATATTTAGAAAATACTAGAATTACTCCAACTTTTAATCCTAAAAAAGAAAGTACAGAAGATTTTGATTATATATTTGATAGTTGGATAGGGTATACTAAAGGTATGAAATTAACTAAAAATACTTCATTTGTTGCAAAATATAGAGGAATTTTTAGAGGCTTATCTTCTAAAATATATATTATAGAAAATGGTATTATTAAAAATATAAAGACTGATAATATAAATTCTAAATATAGTGTAGATAAATTTAAATCAAATATAACAAGTAATGAGATTTATAATTTTTATGAAAATAATATTATTTATCCAGAATATATTAAAACCGGTATGATTTATAAAAGTAACTATAGAAGTTTTATAATATCGCTTTCTGGAGATGTAACAGGTGACGGACTTATAAAAATGAATGATGTTATGAAAATAGCAAACGAAATAGTTAATGGTAATATTTTAAAAAATGAATATTATTTTGCTGGAGATGTAACAGGAGACGGATTTATAAAGATGAATGATGTTATGAAAATAGCATCTGGGTTGGTTAATGGAGGTAATTTATGAAAAAAATTAAATATTTAATTATATTTATATTTATGTTTTTATTTAAAATTAATGTTAATGCTACTAGTTTAAATTTAGGATTAAGTTGTCCCAATACTGCTTATACAGGTACAACTATTAATTGTACAATAACTTCTACTATTAATGGTGGTGTATTAAATGGAATAAATGCTAATTATTCTTTTAATAATGCATCTTATCAAAATTTTAATGCATCTAGCGGTTGGAGTATTTATAATAGTAGTTCTAATGGATTTGCAATAGGTAATACTAATGGAACAACTGGTAGTGATGTAGGGACTTTATCAGTTTTAATTAATGGTAGCACTGGAAGCACAGCAACAGTTAGTATTATAAATATAGGAGCAAGTGATACTGATTATAATGATATATCAGCAAGCAATAAATCACAGACTATAAATATTATTGAAAAACCAATTCCAACTACAACAACTAGAAAAAAAGTAGTATATTTAAGTGATTTATCTATTGAAGGTTATGATATAGGTTTTAATAGAGGAACATTTAATTATACACTTGATGTAGGATATGAAGTAAGTTCTTTAAAAATAAACGCCAGTAGTGCTAATGGTTATGAAATATTAGGTACTGGAGAAGTCCATATAAATGAAGGTGAAAATACATTAGTTGTTAAAGTTATAGATAGCACTGGAGAATTTAGTAACTATACTATTAAAGTAAACAGAGTAGTAAAAGTATCAAATATAGTTAATAACAATATAGAAGAAATGACTAATGCTTTTAAAAGTAATATGGAATTAGTAATAAATTTAGATAAAAATAAAGATAAATTAACTGTTACTAAAGATATGTTGGATTTAATAAAAAATACCAAAAGAAAATTAATATATAATATATTAGATAACAAAGAAATAATATATACTTATACATTTGATGGAAACAAATTTGATACGACTTATAACGATATAGATTTAACACTAGATTTTAAAAATGATAAAAAAAATATTATAGATAAACTATTATCTGATAAAAAAATGATTTATTTTAAAAATAAATATAATAGTTATTTACCAACTGGTACATTGTTAAAAATAAAAAATATAAACAAATATCATCAAGAAACAAGAATACGTCTATACAAATTAAATGAAGAAGATAATTTAGAACTTATAAAAAGTAATATTAAAATAAAAGATAACTTTATAGAATTTGAAATAGAAAAAGGTGCTAACTATATTTTAAGTAATAAAAATACTAAATCAAAAAATATTAGTATTATAGTTATAGTTTCTATATTTTTAATATTATTAGAAATATTAGTAATAGGATATTTACTATTAAAAAGAAAAAAACAAATAGAATTACCTAAATTTGATTCTTATTTAGAAAATCCTGATTTTATAGATGATGAAAATAATTAAGTCAACGGACGTAAGAACTTCTTGACTTTTTTAATATAGGTTATAAGATTTTAAGTATAATTAAGGAAGTGATAGCAATGGTTTTATTTGATAAGTTTGTTAAATTTTATAATTATATAGTAGTAAAATTAATGCTTTCACATTTTATACAAAATAATTTTAAAGTATATATTTAAACTACTATATATTATAGTAGTTTTTATTTAGGAGGAAAATATGAAAAAGTTAAAAAATTTTAAGTTATTATGGAAATATTTAAAAAAAGATAAAATAAAATTATTTTTATATTTATTACTAGTTATATTAACATATATTCCAGCACTTTTATCAGCATTTTTCTGGGGATTAGCAGTTGAGTATTTAATAGCATATAAATTTACTAAATTTGTTATATTTTTATTTTTCTGGAGTATCTTACATATTATGTTTTATACTGTTTTACAATACCCTAGGGACAGATTGTATAATGAACTTGAAATTTCTTTTATAAAAAGAGCAAGTGTTGATATGTATGAAAAAATACAAAACTTACCAAGTATTGCTTTTGAAGAAATAGGAGTAGGAGAATTTATTAATAGATTATATACTGATACCGATAGGATAATGGAATTACTTTCTAAACTTATAAAAATGTTATGTAGAAGTATAGTTATAATAATAGTATTAGTAATTACTTTTAAAACCTCATTAATATTATTTTTGGAAATCATAGTATTTTCTATAGTAATGGGCTTTATATCATATAGATTTTTTCCAAAAATTAAAGAAACTCAAGAAAAAATAAAAAAAGAAAGTGATGCATATGTTAAAGAAACTACAGAGAATATTACTGGTATAAGAGAAATTAAAAGTTTAGGAATAAAAAGTAATATATTAGAAACAATAAAATTAAGAATTAATGAATTATATATTAATACTAAAAAACAAAGAAAATATGAAATAATTTATTATTGCTTGAACAACTTAGTATATTTTATTTTACAATTTATTATATTATTAACTTGTGGTAAACTATTTGTTATTGGTATATTATCTTTTAGTATATTTAGTATAATAGAAAATTATTTGTGGAGAATAGATGAAGTCGTAGAATCTTTAAGTGATTTTGGAGTAAGTTTTAATAAAGTTAGTGTATCTTTAAAAAGAATTGATGAAATTTTAAATAATAAATTGTATAAAGATGAATTATATGGAAATATTAATTTAGATAATACTAAAGGTGTTATAGAATTTAAAAATGTTAAATTTAAGTATAAAAATGATGAAGATTATACTTTAAGAGGATTAGAATTATTAATTGAACCTAATAAAAAAGTTGCCATAGTTGGTAAAAGTGGAAATGGTAAGAGTACTTTATTTAATTTATTACTAAGATATTTTGATGCTAGTAGTGGTAATATTTTAGTTGATGGAGTAAATATAAAAGATTTAACAGAAGATAGTTTAAGAAAAAATATTTCTATAATAAGACAAAGCCCTTTTTTATTTAATTTAAGTATTTATGATAATTTTAAATTAGTTAAAGAAGATGTTACATTAGAAGAAATTAAAACTGTATGTAAGAAAGCTTACATAGATGATTATATTATGTCTTTACCTAAAAAATATGAAACTATAATAGGAGAAGGTGGAGTTAATTTATCTGGAGGACAAAAGCAACGCCTTGCAATAGCAAGGACATTATTATTAAATACTAAAATTATTTTATTTGATGAAGCGACTAGTGCTCTTGATAATGAGTCTCAAAAATATATAAAACAAACAATAGATGATTTAGTAACTACACATACTATAGTAATTGTTGCTCATCGATTATCTACTATAATTGATGCTGATGTAATAAATGTTATTGATAAGGGAAAATTAGTAGGAAGTGGAACACATAACGAATTATTAAAAAATAATGAAATATATAAATCTTTGTATAATAATGAGTCTAATAATATAATTGAATAGATGTTTTATATTGATTTATAAATAATATTATGTTATTTTTTAAGTGTTAAGAGGTAATTATGAATTTTATAAAGAAAAATAAAGATTTATTATTTAAATATTTACTTATTTTAGTATCTAATATAATAATAAATATATTGTGTGATTTTTATTTAAGAAACTTTGTTTATAAAGATATAATTTTATTAATTATTATAGTTATAGTAGATTTAATTATATATTATTACAAAGGTATAAAAAAATTTGTTTCTTATATAGATTTAATAGTTAATATTATTATTGGTTTTATATTGATGTTATTTATAGATAATAATATTGAATATGCAAATAAGTTATTTTCAGTTTTTTTAGCTAATAATATTATATTTGCAAGAAGTAGGTTAAGTGATAAATTTTTTAAGAAGTTTGTTCAATATTTTATGATATTGATTTATACTTTAATTGCTATGTTTATTAATATACTTACATTTATACTATTAATACAAATGTAAAAAATACTAGGAAACTAGTTTTTTTTTTTGTATAATAGTTGATAGGTGATTAAAATGTTTGAATATATGGGAGATAGAATTAGTAATGCAATAAAAAATATTAGAGGACTAGGTAAGATTACTGAAGATAATATTAGTGATGCAATTAGAGAAATTAGAATGGCTCTTTTAGAAGCAGATGTTAATTATGAGGTAGTAAAGGAATTTGTTCGTAATGTTAAGGAAAAAGCGTTAGGTATGGATGTAAGTAAGAGTTTAAAACCTGATGAACTTTTCATTAAATTAGTTAAAGATGAATTAGTTACTTTATTAGGTAATGATTATGTGCCTTTAGAAACTAGTAAAAATCCAACTATTGCCATGTTAGTTGGACTACAAGGTAGTGGTAAAACAACTACTGTTGGAAAACTTGCTAATATGTTAAGAAAAAAATATAAAAAAAATCCATTGTTAGTTGCATGTGATGTTTATAGACCTGCTGCTATTGACCAGTTAGTTTCCATTGGTAAAGAATTAAATATTAAAGTTTTTTCAAAAGGAAATATTAATCCGGTAGATATTATTAGTGAAGCATTAGTTTATGCTAAAGAAAATAATCATGATTATATAATAATAGATACAGCGGGAAGACTTCACATAGATGAAAATTTAATGGACGAGTTAGTAAATATTAATGAATACGCTAAACCAGATGAAATTTTATTAGTAATAGATGCTATGATGGGACAAGATGCAATTAATGTAATAAATGGTTTTAATAATAAACTTCCTTTAACAGGTGCTATATTAACAAAAATGGACGGTAATACAAAAGGTGGCGTTGCTTTATCAGTAAGACATTTAACCAATATTCCTATTAAATTTTTAGGTAATAGTGAAAAAATGGACGGCTTATCTGAATTTTATCCTGAACGCATGGCTGAAAGAATATTAGATATGGGAGACATTTTATCTATTGCTGAAAAGGTTAGTGATGTTATAAATGAAGACGAAGCAAAAGATCTTGCTAAAAAGATGCAACGAGGTAAATATGATTTAGAAGATTTTTTAACTAATTTAAGACAAATAAAAAAATTAGGACCTCTTGAAAATATGTTGAAAATGATACCAGGTGCAAGGAAAATGGGATTAAACAATGTAAATATAAATCCAAAAGATTTTGCTCATATTGAGGCTATTATATTATCAATGACTCCATATGAAAGAAAACATCCAGAAGTTTTAAAAAATACTAGAAAACTTAGAATTAGTAAGGGATCAGGAAGAAGTGTTGAGGAAATAAATAGGCTATTAAAACAATTTGAACAAATGAAAGTAATGATGAAACAAATGAGTAACGGCAATATGAAATTACCATTTTAAAACATAACCAAATTAGTTATGTTTTTTTTGAAGTTTATAGTTATTAAGTGAATTTTCATTGTTAAATATTTTTATATGATTTTCACTGCCAACTAATATTATATTTTTGTTTAATTTATATTTTTCTCTTATTTTTTTTGGTATAACAATTTTGTTATTATTTTTTACTGTTTCTTCATATAATAGTAAACCAAAAAATAATCTTCTCATTCTTGAAAAAGTTTTATAGTCGTTATTTTCTTTTATATAGTCAAAAAGTATTTTTGAAATTCTTTCTAATTCACTTTCTGAATAAATTCTTATTTCATTTTTTAATGTTAAATAATATAATCTTTCATTTGGTTCGGAAAATGTTTCTTTTGGTAATTTAAAATTGCCTTCTTTATCTATTTTAATATTTTTTATTCCAGATAAAATATTTTCTCCAAACATAATAAAACACCCCTTTGATTTAGATATATTATCATAAGTAGTAAAAAAAATCAAAGAATCTTTAATATTTTATATTTTTATTGAAAAAAAATATAATTTATTATATGATTAATATGTAATAAGATTAAAAAGGATTGATTATATGAAAAATTCTATATTTAAAAGTTATTCTAAAAAAATACTAAAGAGTGAGGCTTTTATATCAGTAATAATAGTATTTGTTTTAGCATTAGGAATAATTGGTACAAGTTATGCTTTATATATGGACGTAGATAAAGATACAGATTATCAATTGGTAACAGTAGGAGATTTATCGATAGGTTTTGATAATGGAGATAATACTATTAATTTAACAAATATGACTCCTACAGAAGATGAAATAGCAATAAAACAAACTGATAATATTTTTTCATTTTATATATATAATACAGGAACTTATACAGCAGATTATACTATAAAATTAGAAACAATAGATGGAAATGAAGTAGATACAAATTATATTAATTATCAAATATGTAAAGATAATGCTAATAATTGTAAAGATATAAATACTTTAAGTAATACAGTAAACAATATTATAAATGAAGATATATTAGCACCTAAAAAAGAAAATGATAAAACAAATCCCAGTGTTTATTATTTTTTAAGAATTTGGATTAATAATCAATATAAAAGCGATGTGGCAAAAACAATTAAATTAAAAGTAGTAATAGATGCCAAAAATGCTAATGGAAATATAGATAATAATAATACATTAGTAAATAAAATTATAAATAATAATAAAATAAATAATGAAACACCAGATTTTAATTTAATAGAAACAGAAGAAAAAGGTTTATATAAAACAAAAGATGATTATGGAACAAGTTATTATTTTAGAGGTAGTCAAAATAACAACTATATAGATTTTAATAATATGTGCTATAGAATAGTAAGAATAGACGGAAATAGTAATATTAAATTAATATTAGAAGATAAAGATAATAATTGTGAAACATCAGACGGAAATTGGAATATAGAAAAAGGTAACTATGATTTAATGTTAACAAGTTTAGAAAATTTTCAAACTAATAATTTAAATAATGTTATAGATAAATTAGTTCCAGGTAATTGGTGCTTAAAAAATATAGAAAATATTGAAGAATATAAAACTCCATCATTGGTTTGTGGAGAAAATATAGTTAATAAATATAGTGATAATAAAGATATGTACGTAGGTACAATAACACTAGATGAATTAATGTTTGCAGGAGCTAAATATAATGGTACTTCTGAAAACGGAGAATATTATTTAAATAGTGGTAATAATTTATCAGCTTGGACTTTAACAACAAACACAAATCAATCAATAATATTTGGAAATAAAAATAACATATCTATAAATAATAAAGATAACATTAACAGTTATAGACCATCGATAATTTTAAAATCAAGTACATTGTTTGACAGTGGTGATGGTTCTAAAACAAATGCTTATAAAATCAAATAGAAATGGTACAAAAATTAAAACACTAACCTAGTGTTTTTTTCTTTTAAATATTCTAACTTTTAATTATGCTCATATAATTACATGAAAGGTGTGTAAATATGAAAGAAAATAAACATATAGAAAAAGAATTATTATTTAAAAATAATATAAAAGATATAACAAGTATATCTTTAGATAGTGAATATAAAATAGAAAATAATAATATAGTTGGTAACTTTCTTATTAATGGAGAATACAAAATTCATGAAGTATCAATAAATAGAGAAAAATTTAACTTTAAAATTCCTTTTAAACATGAAATAGAAAATGATATTGATAGAAATACTACTAAATTAGAAATAACTAATTTTATATATGATTATAAAAAAGATGAATTAATAGTTAATATTGATTATATAATAGAAGGAGATAGAAAAAGTATTTTAGAATTTGATGATGAAGAAACATTAGACGAATTTTTAAATAAAAGAGAAGTAGAAGTAATAGATACTAGAATAAATGATATAAAAGAAGAAGTAAATAAAGAAAAAAATAATGTTGAAAATTTTGACAGAAAATCTATAGATAAAATAGAAGAAAAAGAATTAAAAGATAATATTATAAATAAAGAACTTGAATTAGAAGAAACAAAAGAAGATATAAATACTAACAATAACGAAGAACTTAATAAGAATATAAAATTAGAAGATAACCTAGATAGAGAAAAAATAGAAACAGAAAAAATAATGAATAAAATTGATAAAACAACAGATGGCTTTGTAACATATAAAATATGTAAATTAAAAGAAAATGAAACTTTAGAAAATATAGTAATAAAATATCATACAACAATAGATGAATTAAAAGAATATAATGATTTAAATAATTTAAATATTGGAGATAAAATAATAATTCCAAAATATGAATAGTATTGATTTACTAACTAGAATATATAAACCATATAAAATAGTATTAAAAGGTAATGTTAGAATATTTAATTGTACTAATGGAAATTATGTAATAAAAGATAAAAAAAATAAAGATATAAAAGAATTATATAAATACTTAAATAGTAGAAGTTTTACATATTACCCTAAATTAATTGAAGATAATAGAAGTGATATAAATGTATTTGAATACGTTGAAGATAGTAGTATAGATAATGAACAAAAACTATATGATTTAATTAACTTAATAAGTTTATTACATAATAAAACTAGTTATTATAAAGAAATAACTAATGATAAAGTAAAAAGTATATATGAAGAACTATTAGGTAGAGTAAATTATATGGAAGAATATTTTAATAAAATGATATTTGAAATAGAAGATGATGTTTTTATAAGTCCCTCTTTAAATCTTTTATTAAATAACTCTAGTAAAATATTTGAATCTTTAGTATTTTTAAAAAGAGAAATAGAAGAATGGTATAGATTAAGTATAGATAATAATAAAATGAGAGTATGTTTAGTACATAATAATTTAGAATTAGATCACTATATAAAAAATAAAGAAGAATATTTAATTAGTTGGGATAATTATATTATTGATAGCCCAATTATAGATATAGTGAAATTATATAAAAATGTATATTTAAATATGGATTTTAGCGAGCCATTAAAAATGTATATGGAAAAATTCCCATTAAATGAACAAGAAAAGAAATTATTATTTATAATGTTAATAATGCCAGATGAGTTATCTTTATCAAATAATGAATTAAATGATGTAGCAACTATAAGAAAATATTTAGATTATGTATTTAAAACTGAAAACTTAACAAGGCCATATTATTCTGTATAAGATAAAAAATAATAAAAAAACTTCTATTAATAAAATAAATATATTAAATCTAAATGGTAGAATTAATGTAATAATTGTTTGATAAAAAATTAAACAAGATAATACTAATACACTTATAAGTGAAAAAAATCCTCTAAAAAAGCCATTATTTCTATTACACATATATTATCACCTAATATAGTTTATGAAAATAAGCAATTATTTGTTTATTTTTTTTATATTTTATGATAACATTATTAATGTAAGAATAGAGGGATTTTATGAAAAAAAATATATTAGCAATAGTTATTTTATTTGCATTATTTCCGATTATTAACGTTAATGCATTAAGTTGTTTAGAAGGAGAAATAGATGTTAATAAAGTTGAAAACTTTTCTTGCTCTAGTATTGAAGGAGATAAACTAACTTTTAAAGATAATACTAATGGAGAAGATTATAGTAATTATTTTACTTATAAAGTAGAAAATAAAAAGGCTACAATAACTATTAGTAAATCAATAAAATTTGATGCCTCATCTCCAAATAGATTTATTAAAGTATCAGACGGAACAAGTGAAACAGTTATTAATGTAAAAAACCCTGTTTATACTACTACAAAGAGTACGACAACTACTACGACTACAACTACAAAAGATGTAAATTCAAAAGAATTAACTGTAACTTTAGACCCTAATGACGGTAGTGAAAAAATTATTAAAACTTGTAATGTAGTTGCAGGAAATGATACTTGTTCAATTACATTGCCAAAATTAGATAGTGTTGGATTTAATGGTTGGGGAACAGCCTCAACTTGTAAAGAAGGAAATAGTGGAACTATCAAAGTTGATAAAAATATAACTTACTATGCTTGTTATGAAAATAATAATAACGAAACAGAAAATAGCCCAATTTATTTGAAAACTCTTTCTTTAACTAATAAAGATACTGATGAAAAAATAGATTTTGGTACATTTAGTATTAAAAAAACTGATTATGAATTTAAAGTATTATATGATGTTAAAAATATAAATGTTTCTGCAACTGCAGATGAAAACATAAAAATAGATATAACAGGTAATGAAGAATTAAAAGTTGGAGAAAATGAAATAATAATTAAATTAACAGATGAGAATAATAAAACAAATGAATATAAATTAAAAGTTATAAGATTAAAAGAAGGAGAAACTATAAGTAACATTCACTATTTAAAAAGTTTAGTTGTAGGTGGGTATAATATTAACTTTGCTAAAGAAAAATTAGTATATTCATTAACAATACCAAATGATATTGATAGTTTAGAAATAACTGCTATTCCAGAAAATGATGATGATACTTACAAAGTAATAGGTAAAGATGATTTAATTGACGGTAGTCAAATAAAAATAGTAGTAACAGGACAAGATGGAGAAGAAACAACATATATTATAAATATAACTAAAGAAAGTAAAACTAATTTATTACTTATAGTAGCAGTAGGCTTAATAATTTTACTAATTATTATTCTAATAATTTTAATAATAATAAAATCTAATAAAAAGAAAAAAAATCTAAATAATAATGGTCCTAAAGTATTAGATAAAAAAGATAGTAAAAATAATATTGAAGTATTAAATATATAATAAAAACCAGTACTTATTTTTGAAAGTGCTGGTTTAATTTTTATAAATTGGTTTAATGATAACCATATATAAAAAACAGTACTCAATCTAGCATAAGATTAAGTACTTAAACAATACTATTGGGCAAGTACTCAACACAGCAAGTTAAGTATTTCCCTCTTTTATTATATGCAAGTCTCCTTGACACATACACAGTAACATAAATAACAACTTTTATCAAGTATGGTTTTTCTCTAATTTTGATGTTTTTAAAAGAAAAAACGAACTATAAAAGTCCGATTAATTTTAATAAGTGGTGTCCGCGAGGCGACTCGAACGCCTGACCGATCGCTTAGAAGGCGATTGCTCTATCCAGCTGAGCTACGCAGACATAACTTGCTTACAAAAAAAATTATATAATAAAAATGTAGTAATTTCAAGTGTTTTTTCTTTATTTACTACATTTCGTTAATTTTTGCTGATTTTTTATTATTTTATAGATTATTTATAATATCATTTATTTCTTCTTTACTTCTAAAACCAATAAATTTTGACACTTCTTTACCGTTTTTAAATATAAAAACAGTAGGAATACTCATAACACCATATTGTTGTGCTAAATCTTGAAATTGGTCAGTATTAACTTTAATAACATTTAAGTCCATATTTTCTAAAACACTACCAAGCATTTTACAAGGACCACACCAGTCAGCATAAAAATCTACTAATGTAATCTCATCTTTAATTAAATCATTTAAATTATTATTTTCTAAATATCTTATCATTTTTCACTCCTATAATTTTCTATAATATTTTCTACACCATAAATATTTAATTTTTTATCATTAACTAATTTAGTTGCAGAATCATAACTTAAAATATCGTATTTCATTAAAATATCAATTGTTTCTAAATTTGCCTTATTAGTATTATTCTTATTATTTATAATAGTATCATAAATTTCACTAGCACTATTTGTTAAATCACTAGTTACAGTATTTAGTATTGGTATATTTTTTAAAATCATACTACTGTATTTACTTTCATTTACATATTTAGTAGTAGTATTAACTACACTTCCTATTGAAAGTAATATAAAACAAAATAATACACCTTCTAAAGCGCCTATAAAAGCACCAATTATTTTACTAGGTAAATTTAAAAATAAAGTAATGTTTAATATTTTTTGTATACCAATAGAAACTTTTTTAATTATACCAAATACTATTCCTAATAATATAATAGTAAGTCCATACGCTATAACTTCATAAAATAATATATTAACAGCGATAACTCCTTTAAATATACCAGCAAAATTTAAAAAGGGTAAATTCTCATATAATAAAGTAGATATTGGTTGTTTTATATAAAATGCTATAACAAATACTAAAAATACTCCTATGAAATTTACTAAACTAGGAAGTACTCCTTGTTTAAAACCTTTTAATGCACATAATACTAATACTATTAATATAATAATGTCAACTACATTCATTTATCATCACCCAATTAAATTATATTATAAATTAGATGAAAAATAAACAATTATATGATAAAATAAATTCGGTGATTATTTATATGGCACAAACAACAATAGTTTTTAAAATAAGTCCAAATTTAAAAAAAAAATTAATAGAATTTTATCAAGATCGTTTTGAATCAAAGAAACCACCATATAGTGTTTTTCAAGTTAAAGATATTGACTGTGTAACTACACTTTACGAATCAGGAAAATTAATGTTCCAAGGAATATCTGCAGATATAGAAGCATCTTATTGGATAGAACAAGAAAGAATACTAAACAATAGAAATGTAAGCGAGGATATTGCTCGTGATATGCAAAAAAAAGATGCTAAAAAAAAGGAATTATTGGACGAAAGTTTTAAATTTATATCTACTATAGGTTCAGATGAAGTAGGAACAGGAGATTACTTTGGACCAATAGTTGTAACGGCAAGTTATGTAGATATAAAAAATAAATTTATGCTTGAAGAATTAGGAATAAAAGATTCTAAAAAAATAACAGATGACAAAATACGTAGTATAGCACCAATAATAATAAATAAAATTCCACATACCAGTTATATATTACACCCAAAAGAATATAACGAAAAAGGTATTACTAATATGAATAAAGTAAAAGCAATATTACATAATAAAGTATTATATTCCTTAGTTAGCAAAGATAACTTTGATTATAAAAAAATAGTAATGGATCAATTTGTATACCCAAAAAAATATTTTGAACATATAAATAATATAAAAGATAAAATAACAAATATAACATTCACTACACACGCTGAAGATAAATGTTTATCAGTAGCAGTATCAAGTATAATATCAAGATATATATTTTTATTGGAAATGGACAAATTAAGTGAAGAGTTAAGTATGCCATTATGTAAAGGTGCTGGAGAAAATGTTGACAAACAAGGAATAGATATAGTAAAAAAATATGGATTTGATAAATTAAAAGAAATATCTAAACTAAATTTTAAAAACACAGATAAAATAAAATTTGCTTTAAACTTTAAATAAAAAATAAATAGATATTGAAATTTTTATAGTTAAAAATATTTAATTTATTAGAACAATAAAAAAATAAGTTTAGAATAAAAAATTTATAATACTTTTTATATTATTAAGCAAACTATTAATGATTATATGTTTAATTAAAAATATCATTAGTAGTTTTTTTATTTATATTAAAATTTACTATAATCACAAATTTAACAATACATCGTTATAAGTATTTTAAATACTCTATATACAATAAACTTAGGTGATTATTATGAAAATAAATGAAGCTATTTCTAAGAAAATATTATGTATTTTAAAAGAAAAAGATATTACATTAAATAAACTAGCAACAACATGTTGTCTAACTCAAAGCACTGTAGATAGTTTAATAAATGGTAAATCTAAAAATCCTAAATTATTAACTATAGTAAGAATTTGTGATGGATTAAATATTACATTAAAAGATTTTTTTAATGATGAAGTTTTTAATAATATAGATAGAGAAGATTAATAATGTCAAATTAACGACAAAATGTTAATTTGTTATATATAAATATTTCTAATATTGATATAATTTAAAAGAAGGAAATATTTATATGAGTAGAAATAAATCATTAATTGAAAAATTGTTAGAAATAATAATTTTTATAATGTTCATAACATCTATTATTTTAATAGTTATATATTTTTATAAATACTATATAGATAAAGATAATAAATTATTTATATATATAACTATTTCATTATTTATACTAGGAATAACTACATTAGTATATATTTTTAAATATGGTTATGATGAAGAAAATTACAATAACTATATAATTTTAAAAAAAGAAGATTATGAGCATTTAAAAAAAGAATTAGAAAATAATAAAAAAATTATAAAATCGCAAGAGTCTTCACTTAATAAAATAAAAAATATAATTAAGAACAATTAAGACTTAATTATATTTTTTTTAATTTGAGTTGAGGTAAAATTTTGTGGATAATTAAAAAAATCAGAATTTCTTTAAGATTTTCTGATTTTTTGTTTGAAAAATAAGGTAAAACACAATTTTGTTTAGTATAATTTAATTATAAACGT
>CALVZA010000032.1 GCA_944372415.1 uncultured Bacilli bacterium | reverse complement strand
CTTTGTCAAAAAAATGTAGTGGTTGTCCATATTCTAGCATAACATAATTTGAAATATCTACTACATTATTTATACTTCGTACTCCAGCAACTTCTAATCTATGTTTAATAAAATCTGGACTTTCTTTAATTTTAACATCTTTAGCTATCATTAAGTTATACATATTACAATTATCAGTTTCAACATCCAAACTAACTAAATCTTGAATATTTTCATCAACCGTATTAAAACTAACATCAGGCATAACAACATTTCTTTTTAAAACTGCAGCAACTTCATAAGCAAAACATAAATGATTATTACAATCAGTTCTATTAGGATTTAAATCAAGTTCATATACTGTATCGGACATACCTAAATACTCTATTGCATTTTCTCCAACAGTAGCATCATCATTTAGTTCACATATTCCTTTATTATAATTTTCTTCATTTTTTTCTTCTAACCCTAATTCAAATAAAGCACAAATCATTCCGTTAGATTCTTGTCCTCTAATTTTACTCTTTTTAATTTCAAAATCTCCAGGCAATACTGCCCCAGGTAAAGCAACAATTACCTTTAAATTTTCACGTACATTACTAGCACCACATACTATTTGTACTACACTAGAGCCTATATCAACCTTACATATATGCAAATGATCACTGTCAGGATGATCAATACATTCAACTATTTTTCCAACAACAACATTATCTATTTTATTAGTAGAAATTTTTTCAACATTAATTCCAGCCTTAGTTATTTTATCTGCTAAATCAACTAAATTTATATTTTTTATATCTACATAATCATTTACCCAATTCAAACTAATAGCCATACTTACATCTCCCTTCTATCAAATTGTTTTAAAGTTCTTATATCATGATTAACATAAAAAGTTCTTATATCACTTACACCATACTTAAGCATAGCAAGTCTTTCTATTCCAAAACCAAACGCAAAGCCATTCCAAACATTAGAGTCATATCCGCAATTTTTTAAAACTATTGGGTTTACCATACCAGCACCACCTACTGTAATCCAACCAGTCCCTTTACAAACATTACATCCTTTACCATTACAATTAAAACAACTTATATCCATTTCTACACTTGGTTCAGTAAAAGGATAAAAACTAGGTCTAAAACGAGTTTCTCTACTATTTCCAAATAGCATTTTAGCAATGCCTTCAAAAGTGCCTTTCAAATCTCCTAAAGTTATATTTTTATCAACTAATAAACCTTCCATTTGTGTAAATTGATGAGAGTGAGTTGCATCGTCTTCATCACGTCTATAAGTCTTCCCTGGACAAATTATTCTTATTGGTTCGTTTCCACCATACTCTAACATAGTACGCACCTGAACAGGACTAGTTTGACTACGTAACAAATACTCCTCATTCTTAACATAAAAAGTATCTTGTGCATCTCTTGCTGGATGACCTTTAGGCAAATTTAAAAGTTCAAAATTATATAAATCTTTTTCAACTTCTGGTCCTTCAACAACATCATAACCCATACTCATTAATAAGTTTTCTAAACTTTCAATAATTCTCTCTACTGGATGAGCAGAACCAACAGGTATTTCCGTACCAGGTAAACTAACATCAATTGCCTCGCTATTTAATTTAGAATTAATTTCTTCTAATTCTATTTTTTCACGAATAGTATTATATTCATTATTAAAAATATTTCTTATTTCATTAACTTTCATACCAAATTCTCTTTTTTCTTCTTTTGGCACTTCTTTAATTAATTGATTAATTAAAGTTATCTTCCCATTTTTTCCTAAATATAATACTTTCAAATCATCTAATTCTTTTCTCGAATTAACATTTTCAAAAACTGTTTTAACATTATCTAAAAGTTCATTAAGTTTTTCATTATACATAATATATCTCCTCCTATAAAAAAACAGTATACATCCATAAAGGACGAAATACTGTTAAATTCCGCGGTACCACCTTTGTTCTAGTAAACTAGCACTCATATCTATAACGTAGACTAAACGATTAACACTCCTATGTTGAAATTTCTCTTATAATATTTTTATAATTGCTCCCAGCCAATGACAATTAATCTCTTAAAAAACACTTTATAAGATACTACACATAATCAATGTATTACAGTTGTTATTCTAGCACAATTTTTTTTTATATACAAGATATTTCTATCTTCAATATGCTAAAAATCAAATTATTAAGATAAATTTTTAATGTAATTATCTTTTATTTATTTTCACTACCACAGTTTTATTATCATAAGAAACAAAAAAACGACACCAATATTTAAATTAATGTCGCATAACTTTTTATTTACTAAGCAATTACAAAAGCCATTACTATAATAGCAACTAACATAATTACTAAAAATTTCCAAATATATTTCATCCAATCTTTGTATGGAATATCTAAATAACTTAATCCAACTAATAACATAGCACTAGATGGAACAAAGAATGATACAAGACCATAAGTAGATTGAAGAATAATTGAAACAACACTTAAATTGCTAGCATAAGCACTTGTGAAATAAGAATAAACAAGATTAACTGTATATTGATATTCACTAGTAAATAAACTTGTAATAATACCTGAAATAGTTGTTGTAAATACATTAAAGTTTGAACCTAAAATCTTACCTAATATAGTAGGAATTACAGGATACATTACTGTAAACTCTAATATTACATAAGCAAGTAATAACACTACAACTAACTTAGCAGATTTTTTAAATCCTTCAGCAAAAGATTCAATTACAGTATTAACACTTTGTTTATAACAAATTTGTAAAACTAACACTGTAATTATCATTACTACTTGAACACCAAAAAGGTCCCAAGAACCAAATTCAGTTACATTACCTAGAATATAAGAGAATATTGGAACTCCAAACAATTTAGCTTCTGTAACTTTAGTTAAAGCAGTAGTAAACCAGTCTAACTTAAATACAGATGTCCAAGGAATATATGCTAAAATAGTTGTTAATATTGCAATAATTCCAACAATAATTAGTGGTATCATATTAGATTTATCACTATCTTTAACAGTATTATTAAATAAATCAATACTAACTACTTCTTCTTTAGTTTCCTTTTTAGACTTACTAGCCTTCTTTTTATCAGATTTCTTAATACTATATACAATATATAATACTAGTAGAACTACACTTACACCTAATAAAATATAGAAAACTAATTTCTTTATAGTAAAGAATAAAACTAATAAACCAATATCAATTAATGTTGCAAAAAACACAATAATAGATTTACGTTCTTTATTATTAGTTAAAACTTTCTTTAAATATCTAATATTAAATAAACTATAAATTATGAAAGCAATAGCAAATAATAAAATCTTCTCTAATAAATTATTAGTATATTCTAAGCCAAAATATTGAACATTCATTCCAACAATTTTAGGACTTATAGTAGCACCCATTATACCTACTAGCATAGCACCAAAAGTAGCAACAAATAAACTAATCTTGTCCATTTTCATCTTAGAACCAATTGTAATTATAAATGGCATAAATGATACAAGAATTAAATATTCACTTACCATACTAGCTAATGCAGCAAATATAAAACTAATAATTAATGAGAATAATATTTCTTTTCCTTTCCAGCATTCAGCAATTTTATCAGTTAACTTTTGATATGCACCTAGTTTAGATAAAAATTGATAAAAGCCACCCAATACAAATAGAAAAGTAACAAGCACAGTAAAGTAATACATTCCTAAAAGTCCATAAGTAACAAAATCAAATAAACCTATTCTAGTTATTTCACCTTTAGTTAACTCACCAGCATTAAAATAACCTTGAGGTATAATCCATGTCAAAATTAAAGTTAACACTATCATACATAACGCTATTTTAATCAAATCGTGTTTTTCAAAAAACTTTTTCATCATCTAACCTCCTCAAAGATATTATAGCATAAAATGACAAAAGTAAAGCGGTTTTCTCCAAAATTTCACAAAAAAAACTACAAAAAGAAGTTTTTTTAATCTAAATCATACCTAGACAATATTACAGCAGGTTTTTTCCTAATTGTATTAAATACCGGAAGTAAACCTACAATTAAATTAAAACAAAATACAGATACAATAGAAACTAAAACCAACTTAGTATTTATAAAAAACAAACTATCTAAATATTTAATACCAGATAAAATATTTAGAGCATAACTAGCAAACAATATACCAGGTAAACTAGCTAAAGTAGTAATAGCAATTATCTCACCATAAAACATCTTATATATATCACTTTTCTTTACCCCTATTGCTCTATAAATACCAATACTTTTAATTCTTGATAAAAATGAAGCTCTAGTCATTAAAAATATTTCCACCAAAGATATAAATAATATTATAAAAGAAACTAAAATAGATATATTTACACTTTCTTTCCTATCACTTAAATATTTCTCTTTACTAACCTCATAACTATCACTTATATTTAAATTCTTACCTCTAAAACTATCAATAGTTTTTTCTTTATCAAAAGACTTTATTACCATATCTTTAGAATTACAAATTAAATTATATTTAATAGTATTATTATTAGTTAAATAATACTGATAATTATCCTTACTAAAATAATAACCAACTAACATTAACTTCTGTCCATTAACTTTATAATCAATCTTCTTATTTAAAAGCATACTATCTTTATTAGAAATATTAACAATAACTTCATAATCATTTTCTGGTAACCTACCATTAACTAATTTAATATCATTTTCCAATAATTTATAATCTATTAAACTATTCTCTTCTACAATGTCATCTTCTTTTTCTTTAGTATTAGATAAAATATTAATAAACAAATCTCTATATGAATATATACTTGGACTACCTTCATCTACTATACCAACAATAACAAAGTCTTGCATATTATCAATACTTATTTTTCTACCTACTAAATCTTTATAATCATTTATACCAACCATTTTAAATAAATCATAATTATTAAACATATTAATTATAGTTAATTTATCAACCACAACCTCATTGATATTATTAGATAATCTTCCATAAATAATGTCATTTGAACTTAACACATTTATATCAACTAAAGAACCAGTTAAATAACTACTAATATCATTAGTTTGATAATACTCATCATAATTAATAGAAAAATTAACTATAGAATTGCCTGGTAGAATGTAATCAATATATTGCTCTTTTTCATATACTTGATAATCTTTTACATTAAGCTTATCTAATTTAACAGTTAAATAATCTTTATTAATGCTAACAAAGTTTTCATCTTTTACATTTAATGAAGCAGCAATACTACTAACAGAATACATAATAAACATACCTGCTAATAAAAAACCAACTAATAATAATTTTCTTAAAAACGAAAATTCAAAAACTTTCTTAAATCCATTAACTATTAAACTAATTGGATTAAATATAGATGAATATTTAAGTTTTTTATCACTAAAATTATCTTTTACATTAAAATCATACTTATCTATTTCTTTTTCTTTAATCTTCTTATAATTGTCATTTATTAACTCAATATTTGAATATTCATCAATAACTTCTATTTTATCTTTAGTATTACTTTTAATATATAAATTACCATTTTTTAATATAATATCTAATTTAATCTTATCTTTACTATCAGAATAAATATTTATATTATTATCATTATCATTTATATTTTGATGTATTTTAAAATCTTTTAAGTAAATATTATTATCTATAGTATAATCTAAATCTTCAATATCTTTATTTATATAATCATTTATAATTTTACCATCGTTTAATTCTATAATTCTAGTAGCATAAAATTTAGCAAGATTAACTTCATGAGTTACTAAAATAACTAATCTATCTTTAGAAATAGCCTTAATTATTTTCATAATTTCTAAAGAGTTTTTACTATCCAAATTACCTGTCGGCTCATCAGCAAGTATAATATTGGGATTTTTAACCAATGCACGAGCAATACCAACCCTTTGTCTTTCACCACCACTTAACATACTTGCAGGACGTTTTTTATATCTAAGCATACCAACCTTATCTAAAATATACTCTACTCTTTTTCTAATTTCTTCCTTATCTTTAATACCTAACATAGTTAATACTATCGCAACATTTTCATATACACTTAAATTATTTATTAATTTATAATCTTGAAATATATAACCAATATTTAAATTTCTTATTTTATCTACTTTACTATTAAACTTAGAACTTATCTTAGAACCATTAACATAAATACTACCAGACTTTATGCTATCTAACCCTCCAATAGTATTTAAAAGAGTTGTTTTACCACATCCACTAGGTCCTAATAATGCAACCAAACCATTACTATCAAAAGATAAACTAATATTATTTATAACATGTATTTCATTTTTCTTTCTTCTATTAAAATACTTATTAACATTTTTTAAAACTAACATAATTAAACCTCCTCATTTAATGTAGAAATTGCACTATCTTTAAATATCTTCTTAGCAAATTTCAAACTTATTAAATAAGACATAACAATTAAAATAAAATATAACAAAATATAATCACTAAATTTTAAATATTCAATAATAACATTAATAAAACCAATATTAATAACTTTCTTATAATTCAAATATTCTAAAAACAAAATACCAAAATAAGCAATATTAATAACAGTTAATAATTCTATTATTAATAATTCTTTAGAAACTTTTAAACTAGCTCCTAGCATTCTAATAGTAGAAAAATATACATTCCTAGATTTTAATATTAATTTAGTAACAAAATAAGTAATAAAGAATAATGTAATAACTAATACAACAGTTACTATAGTTTTAAAAATTCTTATAATACCTACAATATCATTTTTTACTAACGTATCTTTAATTTTTAAAGTAGTATATCCCATACTATCTAATTTACTTGCTGTATCATTAATTAAATTAACATCTTTAACAAAAACACTACTTTGATAATTACCCTTATTAAACATCTTATAATAATCATTATTACTCATAAATATTTTTCCATTATTTAAAGTATAATCTTTTAAAGCCAATAATCTATCAATATTATATTTATAATACATCTTACTAATATTAAACTCATAAATATCATTATAATAAATATTAGATACACTAACAGATAACTTATTATTTATACAATTATTATACTTACATAAATAACTTAAATCTCCACTTATATATACATTACCATCTTCTACATTACTATTGGGTTCTATCATAAAATTTTGATCATACATATTTGAATTATAATATATATCTTGAAATAAAACCTTTATCTCACTATACTCTTTATTAATATTAAAGCTTAACTTATCTAATATATCTTTGCCTACATAAAAATTCATATCATAATAATCATCAACATATTTTATACCAACTATTTTAAATTTAATATTTTTATCAACTTTCCCAATATAATTGTCTTGAACATAAAATTCTTTATTTAAAATTTCATCAACATTATCTAAATAATAAGAATTTTTATTACCACTAATAACTATTTCACTTTCATTTTGTGGTAACTTACCAATATCTAATTTACCTTCTAACATATCTATAGAATTTATTCTACCATTTAGCCATAAATAATTTTCATCAGTAACATTTATCATTGTATCTAATAATAAATCGTTTTTAACAATATTTTTTACATTATCTATTTGAATAATTTTTTTATAATCTTCTTCTGTAATACTAGATTTATCTTTCTTATTTATTACTATTCTATCATCTCTAGTATTATTAAAATAATAATTATTACCACTTTTAGAGTTAATATATTCTTCTTTTTTAAATGAACTATATTCTAATAATAATGCTAAAGTAATAAATAAAAATACACATAATATTAATAAAAACTTAGGTACTATATTAAAAGTATTTCTAAAACCTAATCTTATCTTATTAAATAAAGTAATATTTTTATAATTTGCCTCATTTATAACAGGTTCTTCTATATGTTCTTTTAAATTTTTATCTTCTAAAATCTTACCGTCATACATTTTAATAACTCTAGTAACATAAGGACTTACTTGTTCAAAATTGTGTGTAACAATTATTACTAATTTATCTTTTGAAATTTCATATAAAAGTTTAATTATGCTTTTTGCTGATTTACTATCTAAATTACCAGTAGGCTCATCTGCAATTATTATAGGTGTATCTTTTGCTAACGCACGAGCAATAGCAACCCTTTGTTTTTGTCCTCCAGATAATTTACTAACTTTTGTATTTCTAAACTTATATAAATCAACTTTTTTTATTAAATTTATTATCTCTTTTTTAACATCTTTTTTCTTCTTACCATTTAATAAAAGCACTAATTCTATATTTTGATAAACAGTATAACTATTTACTAAATTAAAATTTTGAAAAATATTACCAATATATTTTCTCCTATAATCTAAAAAATCACTCTCAGTAAAATGACTTGTTTCACTTTCATTAACATACATTTCACCTTCATCATAATAATCTAATCCACTTATAACATTTAGTAAAGTAGATTTACCACTACCAGACTCACCAGTAATAGCAACAAACTCTCCTATTTTTAACTCTAAATTAACTTTAGTAAAACCAGTTGCTATAACACCTTTGCTATAATAAAATTTAGAAACATTTTTTAACTTTATCATAATATTCTCCTATCAATTTAATTGTACCACAATAATATGCTACTTCAATACATATTAGTTTACATATTGTATAAATTTAGTTGCAAAAAAAGAAACCAAATCAAATTAGTTTCTATTCTTCATAGTTGGAAATAAAATTACATCTCTAATAGACTCTGTTTCAGTAAATAACATACATAATCTATCAATTCCATAACCTATTCCACCTGCAGGTGGCATACCATATTCCAAAGCTTCTATAAAGTCCATATCAATATCATTAGCCTCATCATTACCAAGTTCTCTTTCATTTAATTGATTCTTAAATCTATCTAATTGATCAATAGGATCATTTAATTCAGTATAAGCATTTGCAAATTCTTTACCGCCAATAAATAACTCAAATCTATCAACAAATCTAGGATCTTTAGGGTTCTTTTTAGTTAAAGGAGAAATTTCTACAGGATGTCCATATAAGAATGTTGGCTGAATTAAAGTCTCTTCAACATATTTTTCAAAAAATAAATTTATAATATGTCCAACATTCTTTTGATGTTCTTCAACTACAATATCATGTTCACTTGCCAACTTCAAAGCATCATTAACACTTATCTCTTTACTAAAATCTATACCTGTTACTTCTTTTATAGCATCAACCATACTAATTCTTTTAAAATCTTTACTTAAATCTATTTCATTACCATACCAATTAAAAGTATACTTACCAAATACTTCCTTAGCAATAGTTTTATACATAGACTCAGTCATTTCCATCATACCTTCTAAATTAGAATATGCTAAATATGCTTCCATTAAAGTAAATTCAGGATTATGTTTAGGATCCATTCCTTCATTTCTAAATACTCTTCCTATTTCATAAACTGCTTCCATACCACCAACTAATAATCTTTTTAATGGCAACTCTAAGGCAATACGCAAATACATATCTAAATCTTGTGTATTATGATGAGTAACAAATGGACGAGCACTAGCACCAGTTAAAAGAGTTGTTAATACTGGAGTTTCAACTTCAACAAAACCTCTACCATCCATAAAATTTTGAATACATCTAATAATTTTAGGACGTAAAAATGCTACTCTTTTAGAATCATTATTCATAATTAAATCAACATAACGTCTTCTATATCTTTCTTCAATATCAGTAAGTCCGTGAAACTTTTCTGGTAATGGTCTTAATGCTTTTACTAAATGAGTATATTCTAAACATTTTAAAGTGATTTCGCCAGTTTTGGTTTTCATTACTCTACCTCTTACACCAACTATATCACCAATATCAGCAGACTTAAATAAATTATATACTTCTTCACCTACATCATTTATAGATATATATATCTGCATTTTATCTGTCTTATCTTGAATAGAAAAAAATGATGCTTTACCCATTTTTCTAATAAACATAATTCTTCCAGCAACAACAAATTCATCATTAATATTTTCAAATTCATCATGCTCTATATCTTTATATTTGTCTTTAATTTCTTTATTATAAGCAGTTCTATCAAACTTATTTCCAAATGGATCTATACCCATTTCTTGTAATTTAACTGCTTTATCTCTTCTAATTAATTCTTGATCTGTAAATTCGCGCATAAATAATCAACTTCTTTCGCTAAATAATATAACAATATTTTTAAAAAAAATCAACTAAGAAAAAAAGTTAAAAATTTAAAAAATGATTTAATAATTTATCTTTTTGTATTAAATATTTATCATAATATAACAAGCATAATTTATTAATATTAGAATATATTTTAAAGAGGTGAGATAATGAACGGTACATATTACCAAAATCCAACTTTTCCTACTGCTACTACAAATAATTATCAAGATACAATAGTTCCAGTTGGAACAAATCTAACTATGGAACAAAGTTACATAGAAAACATACTAAGATTAAATAAAGGAAAAAAAGTTAAAGCTTACGTAAGTTATCCAGATTCTATAGATTGGAAAGATTCAGTTTATAACGGAATTATAGAACAAGCAGGAAGAGATCATTTAATCATAAGTGATCCAACAACTGGAAAATGGTATTTAATATTAATGATATATTTAAATTATGTTGAATTTGAAGAAAAAATTAATTATTCTATTTAAAAAAATTATCAACCGATAATTTTTTCAGACTGTTGACAAAGTTATTTGTTGTCAGTCTTTTTATTTTATTGTATAATTAATACAGCGAGTGAACATTCTCAACAAATGTTATCATATACTCGCTTTTTTTATGCAAATTTGGTATAATGAT
>CALVZA010000031.1 GCA_944372415.1 uncultured Bacilli bacterium | reverse complement strand
AAAAATACTCGCATAAAGTCGTGAAATAATTTCACAAAAATCAACTATAAATTAACATAGTGAGACATTTTCCTAAATTAATATAAATATAATTATTAAAAAATCGTAAAAAACCGAAACTCAAAATTATTATTTGTTGACAGAAATCAAAAAATTATATAGAATAAAAATCAATTATTACTTTTATAGAGGGTAATATGGCTTTTTTGGGGGTGTAGATAATGGCTAAAGGAATAAAAAATGAAAAAGTAATAAGTAATAATTCTAAGGGAGGAAAAGAAAAAATTCAAAATCAAGTTCAATTAAAAAAATCTTTTTGTTGGTTAAATAATCATAAATTGATATTAATTTTATCATTTATATTATTAATATTTATTGTTTTAAGTATAATTATTATTTTTAATAATAAAAATACAAATATTTTGACTATAAATGATTATGATTATAATAAAAATGATTATATGATGTATTTTTATTCTGCAAAATATAACTATTATGGTAATAATTTGGATGAAATAAATGATAAAGATCTTAAAGTAATGTATGATGATGAATCAAATATAACTGTAGAAGAATATTTAAAGAATATTGCTATTACTGATATTAAAACAGCTTCTGCTATAAAGAAAATGGCATATGATAATAATATTAGTTTATCAACTGAAGATTATTCTGAATTAGAAAAAGAAAAGATAGAATTTATTAATTCATTAGGTGGAAAAAAAGAATATAATAAATTTTTGAAAGAAAATGATACTAATGATGAAGCTTATGATAATATGTCATTAACTGATAAATTATATAAAAAAATTTTAGATAATTTGTATTCTGAAGGTAAAGCAAATGATTTAACTGAAGAAGAATTAGAAAAAGCTAAAAATGATTATCCCAACAATTATTTTAAAATTAAACAAATAATATTACCAATTATAGATTTGGAAACAAAGAAAAATTTAAGTAGTACTATTATTAATCAAAAAGATGCATTATCTAAAAATATTGTTGAGTTAGTTAATAATGGAGAAGATTTTGATGAATTAATAAAAAAATATAGTGAAGCAGCAACAAATAATAAAGATTCTTTTGAATTGTATTATAAAAAAGGAGAATTATTAAGTGAACTTGAAAATGAAATTTTTAAATTAAATCCTGGCGAAGTTAGTAAGCCAATCAAAACTAAGTATGCTTATCATATAATAATGAGATTAAAATTAGATGATAGCAAACTTAATAATTATTATGATGAATTAAGAGAAGAAAAATGTGTAAAAGATTTACAAGAATATATTAAAAATTTAAAAATAATTTATCATGATGCTTACGAAAAAATTTAATAAGGAGTATAAGGTAGTATGAAAGAAAAAAATAATGTTAAAATAATAAGTATTGTTGTTATAACTATTTCATCTTTAATTTTAATTTTAGGTGGAATAACACTATTTAAAATTTATGATATTGACAAAAATGCTCTATCAGAAATAAAAAAAGATATATTGAATAGTAATGAAAAATTAAATAGAGATACTAATGAAAATATTGTAACATCTAAAGATGAAATAAACACAAATACAAATAAAGTAGTAGATGCATCAAAAAATGAAATAAATACAAATACAAATAAGGTAGTAGATGCTGCAAAGAATGAAATTAATACAAATACAAATAAGGTAGTAGATGCTGCAAAGAATGAAATAAATACAAATACAAATAAAGTAGTAGATGCATCAAAAAATGAAATAAATACAAATACAAATAAAGTAGTAGATGCTGCAAAGAATGAAATAAATACAAATACAAATAATGTAGTAGATGCAACAAAGAATGAAATAAATACAAATACGAATAAAGTGGTAGATGCATCAAAAAATGAAATAAATACAAATACAAATAAAGTAGTAGATACTGCAAAAAATGAAATTAATACAAATACAAATAAAGTACTAGATGAAACAAAGAATGAAATTAATACTAATACTAATAAGGTAATTGATAGTAGAATTAGTAGTGCAGAAACTTTATTATTAAATTCTGTAGATAATGCTATAAATGTAATAAATACAAATACAAATAAAGCAATTGATAATAGAATAAGTGGTGCAGAAACTTTACTTTTAAAAGCATTAAATAATTCAAGTAATATAATAAATACAAATACAAATAAAGTAGTAGATGCAACAAAGAATGAAATAAATACAAATACGAATAAAGTGGTAGATGCAACAAAGAATGAAATAAATACAAATACGAATAAAGTGGTAGATGCAACAAAGAATGAAATAAATACAAATACAAATAAAGTAGTAGATGCTGCAAAGAATGAAATAAATACAAATACTAATCAAAAAATAGAAGCTACTAAAGTTTATTTAGAATATTTAATATTAGAAAGTAAAAATGAAATTTTAGATGGTATTAAAGAAGAAAGTATTAAAATTAATAATAATATAGATAATACTGAATTAAATTTATTAAATAAAATAGTAGAAGCAAGAGAAATAATTACAAATAATGATAAAAATTTATCAAGCGATGTAAAAACAACTTTACTAAATAAAATAGTAGAAGCAAGAAAAATAATTACAAATAATGATAAAAATTTATCAAGTGATGTAAAAACAACTTTGTTAAATAAAATAGTAGAAGCAAGAAATATTATTGTTGATGATATTGAAAATGCTAAAAATGAAATAAATAATAATATTATAAATTCTGAAACTAATATAGTTACATCTATAAATAATGTACAAGATAATTTATCTTCTGTAACTGAAACAGTTGGTAATAATGTTGTATATGCTATTAGTAATAGATTTAATGTAGTTGATTCTAATATTAATGAAAATTCTAAAAAATTAGATAATATAATTAATGATTTAAGTACTAATACATTTAATATTAGAAATGATATATTAGATTTAAGTTCTAAAGTAGATGATACTAAAACTACTATAACTGATATAATAGGTAATAGTAGTGATGGAGGAGATAGTACTATTTTTGCTAAATTAAATAGTATTAGTTCTAATGTAAAAGTAATTAAAAATAATACTGAAAGTACAAATGATATAGTTAATTCTTTATCTACTATAATTGGAACTACAAATGATGTTGTAGGAGCTAACAGTTTATTTGGAAAAATCGGAAATTTAAGTAATATGGTATATTCATCATATCAAAAGTTATCTAGTATTGATGGTAAAGTAGACATTATTGATAATAATATTGACAAAATATTATCAAATAATACAGTTAATGAGATGACTGATGGATATAAAAATAGCATTTCTAATGAAGTATCTTCATACTGTACAGGAAATTCTAATACTTGTATTAATGCAATAATTGGAGTTTTAAAAAGAGATGGTTATTTAAAATAGAACTGCTTTATGCAGTTTTTATTATATTTATTTTTAATTATTTATATGATATATTTATTATGGTTAAGGAAGTGCAACATGAAAATTAAATATACTTTAGTAAAAACAGAAAAAAATACTAATGCTAGGTTAGGTAAAATAAAAACTAATTATGGCGAATATGAAACTCCAATGTTTATGCCAGTTGGAACTCTTGCTACTGTTAAAACTTTGAGTCCTGAAGAATTAAAAAGTGTTAATGCTGGAATAATTTTATCTAATACTTATCATTTATGGTTACGTCCTGGTGATGAAATAATAAAAGCTTCAGGTGGATTACATAAATTTATGAATTATAATGGCCCTATATTAACTGATAGTGGTGGATTTCAAGTGTTCTCGTTAGCAAAACCAAAAGATATATCAGAAGAAGGAGTTAAATTTAAAAATCATTTAAATGGAGATGAATTATTATTAACCCCAGAGAAAAGTATTCAAATTCAAAATAATTTGGATAGTGATATTGCTATGAGTTTTGATGAGTGTATTGGTTGGCCAGCTACTTATGATTATGTAAAAAAAAGTGTTGATAGAACTTTACGCTGGGCAAAAAGAGGTCAAAAAGTTTTTAATAATGAAAGACAAAGCCTATTTGGCATAGTTCAAGGTGGTGAATATGAAGATTTAAGACGTTATTGTGCAGAAGAATTAGTTAAAATGAATTTTGATGGTTATAGTATAGGTGGCACTAGCGTTGGAGAAGATAAAACTACAATGTATAAAATGGTTGAAATGTCTACTAAATATTTGCCAACTGATAAAGTAAGATATTTAATGGGAGTAAGAGATCCTATAGATATTATTGAAAATGTAATACGTGGAATAGATATATTTGATTGTGTTAGTCCTACACGTCTTGCTCGTCACGGACATGCTTATACTAAATATGGTAAAATTAATTTAAAAAATGCAAAGTATAAAACAGATTTTAGTAAAATAGATGAAGACTGTGATTGCTATACTTGTAAGAATTATACTAAATCATATGTAAAACATTTAATTAATAGTAATGAATCTTTTGGTGCCCGTCTTTTATCTATACATAATATAAGATATTTAATTAAATTAACAGAAGATTTAAGAGAGTGTATTAAAAATGATAATATTTTAGAATATAAAGAGGAGTTTATAAAAAATTATTATGGTAAAAAAGATTAATAGTATTATATTGATTATTGTTTTTTCTATATTAATGATATTTACAATATATAAATTAAATAAAAATCATGAAAATAAATTATATAATGTTTTATATTCTAAAATTGAATATGCATCTAAAGAATGTTATTTAAAAAAAGATTGTGAAAATGAATTTACATTAAAATATTTATATGATAAAAAATATTTAGAAATTATGTACGATCCTATAAGTAAAGAAGAGTTAGATAAAAATACTAAAATAAAAATAGAAAAAGATAAAGTAATAATAGAAAAGAAATAGCTTATTTTTTAAACTATTTCTTTTTTAAACTATTAATATTTGTTATAAAATAAATAATTAATATAATTAATAGTATTAACCATAAATAATTAATTAAAAATAATGATACTATGTTGTTATCAAATATAATATTATTTATTATATATATAGATATAAATATGAATATAGGATAAATATATTTATTATTAAATTTTGTATAAGTTATATCGTTTAATAATTTACTACACATACTTAAATATATAAACATAGTAAATATCCATAAGAAAGAAAAAATATTTTCTGTATTATTTATAAAATCTAACATACTTATTTTTTTTAAAATTATGTATTCAGGATATCTAAATAAATCTATAAGTTCTATACCTAGTGTACCTTGCGTTAATAATATTACAAATGTTAAAGCAAGATTACTAAGTAGGTAACTTATGATTATTTTTTTATTATAATCTTTTATATTATGTTTTATTCCTCCATAAATTATATTTGGAACAGAAGAATATAGTGCAAATTCTAGTGATGTAAATAATATATTTTTTATATTAACTTTAAATAATGGTAAATAATTTAAGTAATCAAGATTTGGTATTAATGATATAAGATTTATAATAAATATACATAGTGATAAAGATAATAATATTTTTGATACTTTCATATGAATTGTTATATCTTTAGTATTTAAATATAATATAACTATTAATAATGGAAGTAATATAATAAATTTATCTGTATCCATTAAATATATACTTGATATTAAATTAACAAATTCTGCTAAACCTAATATAAATAATACATATATTAGAATAAACATTATAATTTTTTTAATACCTTTACTATTATAATAACTTGTTTTATTAATAATATAAATTATTATTGATCCTAATATAGTACCTATTAATAAACTAAATATAGCACTTTCTCTAGCATTTATTAAAACTTTATATATCCCTATACCTAAAAATAAAGCTTTAGAAAAAAAATGAGTAAGAGATCTATAATTTGATTCATCACTTTTTTTCATTTTGAGCCTCCTAAAGTAGATTGTATTAAACCTTTTTTATTTGTTTTTACATCTATATTAATATTTATTTTATCTTTAAACATATCTAATTTTTGATATCCATTTATTTTATATATATAATTATTAATTCCTATAATATCACTTTTGTTATTTATTAATTTGTTTAATAATTCTTCTATTCTTCTTTTTAAACTATATTTTGTATGACTATTTATTTTTTCTATTAAATCTACATTATTTAAATCTAAACCTTTATCAGCATAGTATATATTACCTTTTATATTTAGATTTATATTAATTTCATTATTTAATTTATAATTTATGTCACAATTATTAATTTTTATAATGTATTGTTTGTTATCTATTTTAAAAGTGAAATATAAGTTATTAAAATTACTAAATAAATTTAATAATTTTAATTCATCATTATTTAAAGTTCCTACTAAATTATTGTTATGGAAATAGTATCCATTTTTAATAGTGATATTTTTATTTTCTATTTCAACTTTATTTAAAAATATATCTTTTTTATTGGAAACATAATTTTTTAATTTTTCTAAGTAATCATAATTTATCATAGGACCATTATTACTGCTATATTTTATTAAATTACTTATTTTTTCTCCTAGTATAGGGTTATCTTCATTTTTACTATCCATAAGTTCTTTTATATTATCGCTTATTAATATATAGTAGTTTGAATTTATTTGTACTTTTGTTTCTAAATAATTAAATACATCTTCTAAATTATTTTGGGCTATTTCTTTAGAAAAAATAACTGTATTCATATGTACTAAATATAGTTCTTTTGATATTAAACTTGATGCGTTATTTATTGCATCTTCAATATTATGTCCTGTACCTGTTATATAATAAGATAATTTTTTACTTTTATTTTCACTTTTCTCTTCTTTATATAATTCTATATAAGTTATAAATTTATCATCTTTTTTATCTATTAGTAAACTTGATATTATAGACATATCATTTAAACTTTTATAGTTTGTATTACAACCTGTTAAAGTTATTATTATTAATATAAGAATAGATATTTTATATATTTTTGGTATTTTCATATACCTCACCAATATTATTATGCTTTCTTAGAGTTTTATTATACAAAAAAACTACTATAAATTACTCTTAGTAGTATTGTTAGTTAAGTAAGAACTTCTTTTATTAGTTTTTTTACCTAAAGCTAGTTTTTTTAAATATTCTTTATCATTAGGTTCAAATGGAAAAGTATAATTTAAATACATAGATTTATAACTTGTAATATTTATTAAAAATGCTATTAATGCTAAAGATATTCCATATAAGCCAAAGAATGTTGCAAATATTAAGAAAATTACTCTCCATATTCTAATAGCGCCTGATATTTCTGTATCTGAAAATAATAGTGAAGAAATGTAAGTTATGGCAATAACTATTATCATTACGGGGCTTACTATTCCAGCATTTACTGCTGCTTCTCCTAGTATTAAAGCTCCTAGTATAGAAATTGCTGATCCATAATTATTTGGAAATCTTATATCACTTTCTTTTAATATTTCACATATTATAATCATAATTAATGCTTCTATTATTGCTGGGAATGGTACTCCACTTCTTTGAGTGGAAAAATTTAATAATAGTGGTATAGGTATGGTTTCTTGATTATATGTTGTAATTGCTATGTAAAATCCTGGAACTATAATAGCTAAAGAAAAACATATTATTCTTAATATTTTTAAAAAACTAACATTTATATATTTAGAGTATTCATCTGAAATAGGGTTGATAAAATCTATTAAAAAAGATGGTAATATTAAAGCATAAGGACTTCCGTCTATTAGTATAATAACTTTACCATTTAGTAAAGATGAACATATATTATCTGGTCTTTCAGTTAATTTTATAGTAGGGAATGGGTTATTATTACCATCTAATATTTTTTTTAAAATACCAGCATCTAATATACTATCTATATCTATATTATTTAGTTTTTTTTCTATTTTATTTACTAATTTCATATCTGTAATATTATCAATATATAATATATTAATAATACTCTTTGTTTGTCTACCTACAATAATTATTTTATTTTTTAAATGATTAGTTTTAAGTCTACGTTTAATTAAACCTAGATTTTTTTGTATATTTTCTACTAAACCATCTTTAGGTCCATAAAGATTTGCTTCAGTAGTTGGTTCTGATATACTTCTATCTAAATCTGCTTTAGTTTCTACAGCATATATATTTTTATTATTAATAATTATTGTAAAACCATTACATAAATAATAATTTATTTGATCTTTATTTTTTATATTAATAAAATTAGGTGAAGGTAATAGTTTATTAATATTATTTATATTATTATTAAATGATATTCCTTTTAAAACATAATTATTTACTTTATCACTACTACTTAAAGTTTCTAAGAAAAATATATGATACGTTTTAAATTTTATTTTTATTTTTTTATATATTAAATCATTACAACTTTTAAATTCATTTTGTATTTGATTTACTATTTTATTCATATACCTTCACCAGTATTATTTTGAGATATATTTATTATTTTATACTTTAGAAAAGTTAGACTTGAAAAAAGTACTATTTTTTATAAAATTTAATTAGAGTACGAAGATAGGATAGGTGTGTAAAATATGAATCGTAGACAAAAAATAATAGTAAGTGTAACAGGAGTATTTATAGTACTATTAATATTAGTAGGATTAACTTATGCATACTTCTTAACTCGTATACAAGGAAATACAAATGATAAAAGTATAAGTGTAACAACTGCTAATCTAGCAGTTGTATATGGAGATGGAAATGGAGTAATAACAGGAGATAAAATACAACCAGGTAAGGTATTAGATACAAAAACATTTACAGTAACAAATGAAGGAAATGAAAAGACAGAATATGTAGTAATAGTAGAAGATGCAGTAATAAAAGATTTATCAAATAGTAGTCCTACAACATTTGAATCAAATGATT
>CALVZA010000030.1 GCA_944372415.1 uncultured Bacilli bacterium | reverse complement strand
AAAAATACTCGCATAAAGTCGTGAAATAATTTCACAAAAATCAACTATAAATTAACATAGTGAGACATTTTCCTAAATTAATATAAATATAATTATTAAAAAATCGTAAAAAACCGAAACTCAAATTTTTTAATTGTTGAAAAAATAGTATATATTACTTATAATAAAATTTATAGTTAGGAGTGATAAAATGTATGCAGAAGTACTAATACAATATGGTGTTAAAGTATTAGATAAATTATTTACTTATAAAATTCCTAATAATATGAATTGTTTAATAGGTAATAAAGTTAAAATAAATTTTGCTAATAAAGAAATATATGGAATAGTAGTAAATATAAAAAATACAAGTGACTTAGATAATGTACTTGAAATATTAGAAGTCATTAATCCTAAAATACATTTAAATAAAGAACTATTAGACTTAGGTTATTATTTATCTGAAATTACATTTTGTACACTAATAAAAAGTTATCAAACAATGTTACCAACTAGTTTAAAAGTAAAAAAAATTAGTTCAAATTTTGAATTATATAATGAATATCTAGTATTAAATAAAAATAAAACAGATATAGAAAAATATATAAATGATAATAAAAGAAGTAAAGCAAAAATAGATATATTAAATAGATTATTAAATAAAGAAATAATTAATAAAAAGGATGTAAGTATTGTATATAAAAAACTATTAGAAGAAGGACTTATTAAAATAGAAAAAGTAAGAAAATTTAGATTAGATAATACTAAAAAAAATACTGTAAAATATACTTTAACTAAACATCAGCAAGTTGTAGTAAATAATGTAGATTTAAACAGTAAATATACTTATTTATTACATGGAATAACAGGTAGTGGAAAAACTATAATATATATAGATTTAATAAAAAAAGTAATAGAAAATAATAAAACTGCAATTATGTTAGTTCCAGAAATAAGTCTAACAACACAAATGGTTAATAGACTTTATAATTCTTTTGGTAATGATATTGCAATATTACATAGTGGCTTATCAGCAGGTGAAAAATACGATGAATATTCAAAAATTAATGATAATTTAGTTAAAGTTGTAGTAGGTACACGTAGCGCTATATTTGCACCATTAGAAAATATTGGATTAATAATAATTGATGAAGAACACAGTAGTACATATAAACAAGAATCAACTCCTAGGTATAACGCAATAGATATTGCTAAATGGAGAGCAAACTATAATAATTGTCCTTTAATATTAGGAAGTGCAACACCTAGTTTAGAATCATTTGCAAGGGCAAATAAAGGAGTTTATAAATTATTAACATTAAATAAAAGAGTAGATAATTTTTCTCTTCCAGAAATAATATTAGTTGATATGGCAAAAGAAATGAAAAAAAGAAATATGTTATTTAGTGATGAATTAAAGAGTAGTATAGAAAGTACACTAAATAAGAATGAACAAACTATAATTCTTTTAAATAGAAGAGGCTTTTCAACATTTGTAAGCTGTCAAAATTGTGGTTTTACTTACAAATGCCCTCATTGTGAAATAACTCTTACTTACCACAAAAGTTCAAATAATTTAAGATGCCATTATTGTGGTTACACTAAATTTATAAATAAAATTTGTCCTAATTGTAAGGAAGATGCTATAAGAAGTTTTGGAAGTGGTACAGAAAAAATAGAAAATGAATTAAAAAAATTATTTAAAACTGCTAGAATACTAAGAATGGATGCAGATACAACAACTAAAAAAGGTAGTCACGAAAGTTTCATAAAAATGATAGAAAACAAAGAAATAGATATAATTGTAGGAACACAAATGATATCTAAAGGATTAGATTTTCCTTCCGTTAGTTTAGTTGGAATAATAAATGCTGATGAAACATTAAATATACCTGATTTTAGAAGTAATGAAAAAACATTTTCTCTTCTAAATCAGGTAAGTGGAAGAGCCGGAAGAAGTGGAATAAAAAGTAGTGTAATAGTACAAACATTTAATCCTGATAATATATTATTTGAATATATAAAAAATAACGATTACGTTGGTTTTTATAACTATGAAATGAATTTAAGAAAAAAACTTAAATACCCACCATATTACTATTTACTAAGCATTAGAATATGTAGTAAAAACTATGAAGTTTCTAAAAATAATGCAAATAAAATAGCAACCTATTTAAAAAATAATATAGACCCAACATCTATTTTATTAGGACCATCTACTGCAAGTATATTTAAATTAAATGATATTTATAGACATCAAATAATTATAAAATATAAATTTGATGATAAATTATTCGAAGCAATAAAATTTATAGACAATATGTATACAACTATTAAAGATGTATATATTGAAATAGATAACAACCCAGTAAGTGTATGATAACTTACTGTAAAAAAATATTTATACTAAATTCTCAATAAAAAATTAGGAGTATTTAATAATAATATGATACTTTAATATTAAAACAAACAATAAAATAAATAATTAAAAACAAAAAGAGACATTTTAGTAGTTAAAGAAAAAATCTAATTTAAAAATGGTAAAAAGCTGAAACTCAAAAGATTGTTTGATTGATTTTAAAATAAAATAATAATATAATCTTGAATTTGTCAGTTGCAAGATAAAAACAACTCGTTTATCCTTATATTATAAAGGTAAACGAGTTTTTAAAAAGTTGCGTACCTTAGCTATTTTTTTGTACTACTAAAAATTTTTTCAAAATCTTCATAAGAAACTATTTCATAGTCTGTTCTAAAGCCAAAAACTTTATGTAAATCGTCTGTTAAGTCATCTCTTACATATGCAGGAGAGTAGCCAGCACCTTTTTCTTCAAACACTTCCATCTCTTTTAATTTATCTATTATTTGAGTGTTAGTGTATTTATAATTTAATTTATTTTCTAATATTCTATATATTAGTAATGAAATAAAACAAGTTAAGAAATGAGCAGTTATTCTATCTTCTCTTGATAAATTTATTGTTCCAGAATCGAAATCTGTTTTTAAAATTCTAAATGATTCCTCAATTTCCCATCTGTTTTTTGCTATATTTAATATTTGTTCTATATCACCATTTAAGTTGGTTGTAACACCGTAATAACCATCGTATTTGCTTTCCTCTATAATTAAATTTTCATCAATCGAATATTTATATTTGTATTTTTCTTTTTCCGCTTTATTTAATGAATTTGTATTACTTTCTTCTTTTTTTAATGAGGAAACTTCTTCTTTTATGAATCTACGATAATCATTTTGGTTAGTACTTAATTTAATTTTTTCACCAGTATTATTAGAATTTATTTTCTTTTTAGCTCTTTCGATTTGACCATTTCTAACATTTATTAAATAATCTTTGTATTTAATTTGAAACATAACAATAAGATCTTGAACAACGTGATTAGTTTCGGTTTGAATTATTTTATAAAATATTGTTTCATAATTATTTTTGCGCTTTTCCTCGTTATTTAAGATATCACTTAATTTATATGTATGTTTTAAATCACCAATAATTCTCCATCCATTATCATTAAAAACTTCTTTTTGATAAATTTCTTTTAATTTTTTAATAGATTGAGTAATAACAAAAGCACGACAATTTTGAATATTATAATGTTTTATTTTATCAGTACACATAGCTGCATCAGTACAAATAATAGTTTGTTTGTTTTCTAAATCAAAATCTTTAACAATTTTTTCTTGGAGTGGGATTAAAGTAGTACTTTTATTTTGATTTCCAGGGTATATATTTATGGCAATTGGTAGACCGTTTCCATCCATGAATAATCCCATTCCAACAAGAGGGTTAGGACGATGATCTTTACCTTTACCATATTTTCTTAAATCATCTTCGTCATTTATTGAAAAATAATAGTTAGTACAATCGTAGTAAAGAATTTTAGTATTTCTATCAATAACCTTTTTACTATTGTTATATAATTCTTTTTGTATATAATCTAATTCATTATTTAAATACGATAAACCTCTATACATGTGATTTAAATTGAGTTTTGGAGTTTCAATAAAGTTTTTGCTTAATTCATAAGTTTTTAATTTGGATGAAGGAAAAATAATTCTTGAAAAAACCAAGCAAGATAAAACTTCATTTAAATCAAATTCAAATTTATATTTTTTAGAAATGTCTTTAACAATTTTATCTAGTCCTAAAGAATAATAAATGTTTTTTAAAAATAAATAACCAATATTAAATCTGTTAATAAAATTCATAGGAATAAGTTTATTAGTATATTTTTCAATAATAATCTTATTATTACTATTAACTTTTGATTGTATATTATTTTTTTCACAAAATGTTTTTAAATAATTTTTTAACCAAGAATCAATATCAATGCCTTCTTTTTTTGCTTGTTCATTAATTTTATTATGAGTCCCAATATAATCAATAACTTTTGTAGTTCTTTTTCCGTTTCTTTTATAATCTTCAATAATACTGTATGTTTTACTATTAATGGAAGAAGAAACTTTTATTCTAGCCATATCATAACCTCCATACGTTAACATTATACCACAGGTACGTAAGGTACGCAAGATATTTTTGAATAAAAAACAAGTATTTACAATACTTGAATGGACATTTTTGCTTAACAAGTGACAAACTCGGGATTGACTTTAAAATAAAATAATAATACAATTATTTTAATAATACATGTATCAAAATGTGTGAGGTTTTAAGATGAAAATAAAGTATATAATAAAAAATAAAATTAAAGAAATATTAAAAAATAAAGTAAAGTTATTTAGTCTTTGTACACTATTTGTAATCTTAATAGTATGTTCTATCTTTGCATTTAAATATACTTATGCTATTCCAGAAGAAAATAATTATGATTTATTTTTTCCAGAAAGAACAAAAGAGTTACTTGAACCAGAAGACTTATTAGTTATGTTTTTTATGTATGATGATTATGATAATCATACTGAAGCCGTAGATTATGTCTTTAATATGACTGAAGAAGAAATTAAAAATAAATATTATAATGAAATATTTGGTACAGGAACTATTGATGATCAAACTTGGAGTATTAATGATTATTTTAAAGAAATTTCTAATGGCAAATTTTATTTTAATCCAATATTAATCGGTGATAATAAAACAGGAATATATACTATTAAATTTAATAAAAAATATAATATAGAAAATTTTTCTTCGGATATAAAGGAAGGATTTCAAACATTAATCGATAAAGGAATAAATACAGATGGATTTGGTACACATTATAATGGTAAAAACAAGAAAAAAATTCTTTGTATATTCCCTAAAATAAAGAAAGAACATTATGGTGATTATTTATTAGATGAAAATCTTATAGCTGGCGCTGTAATTACCGCTTACTCATCAATAGTGTCCATTACTACTCATGAATTGGGACATGCAATAGGATTACCTGATTTATATTATCAAGGGAATCTTGCGACTTTAATGGGAAATATAAGTTCAAGAAAAGGGGGGGTGAATAAAAGGTATCCATATTCTCCTTTAAATTATTATATTCAGAATCATATGGATCCACTACATAAAATTTCTTTGGGATGGGCAAACTATGATTTGGTTGATAAAAACAAAACAATTAAATTATATCCTACTACAAGCTCTTTATATAATCCAATTATAGTTCCGACAGATGATAATAATCAATATTTTATAATTGAAAATAGAAATGCAACTAGTTTTGAAACTCAAATTACAGAATATGCTAGTAATGCTGATATTGAAGATCCAGAAGATGCAGGTTTTGATAATTATGAAGGCATAAATGTGTGGAGAGTAGATAAATTAGGTTATGAAATGATACAGAACTCCACTGCTGCACGAAAAGGAGATTTTATTATAAATGTGTTGAAATATGAAAATGAATCTTTTTTTCCAAAAAAATACTCTAGTAAAGATGATAAAACATCTGGTTTAAAAGAAAATACAAATATAAAAATAACGTATATTAAGAAGAATGAAGATAATTCTATAGATATTAATATAAATTTTGATGACAAATATAAAAATTCATATACTGTGAGATATAATGCAAATGATGGTTCAGAAAAATTTGTTGATAAAACATATTTATATACTGAAAATATTCAATCTCCAGGTGAATTATTTTCTAGAAACGATTATAAATTAATAGGTTGGAATACAAAAATAGATGGAAGTGGCCAATGGTATTACGGCGATATTTTTGGATATGGATTAACTGATGAAAAAAATGGCATTGTTAATTTATATGCTCAATGGAAGCTGACAAAAATAGTAATAAGATTTGCTGCTAATGGTGGAATTGGGTCTATGAATGATATTACATTAGATGAAACAATGATTAATGATGGTTATATATTACCTGAAAACCAATTTACAAATTCAAATCCAAATCTTAAATTTAAAGGTTGGTATGTTCCTGAATATGGATCAGTAAAACAACCAGGGGAAAAAGTATACTTAAGTGGTGATACAACATTAGTTGCTGAGTGGGAAACAGATTTACCAAATAATAATTGGATTGTAAGTTTTAATTCTAATGGTGGAACTATTGTTGATAGTCAGCAAATAATAAATGGAGGTTTAATAATTGAACCACAACCACCAATTAAAAATGGTTATGTTTTTGGTGGCTGGTATGAAGATGAAACATATAACATAAGATTTTGGTTTGCAAGACCTATTTATTCTGATATGACTTTATATGCAAAATGGATACCAAATGAAAATATTATTAAAACTATGGATATAAATATGGAAATCCCAACAGTTGGAAATATAGTTACTATTGAAAAGGAAGAAGAAATGGATTTTTGGAATTGGAATTCACAAAAACCACAAATGAAAATTAATATTTCTGAAAATGAACATTATCATTTGGATGATGGTGATGGAGAATTTAATTATATGCATTGGGTAACTAAAGAAAGTTTTGAAAATATAATGGACCCTTTTGCACAAGAACCTTTTATAGGAACATTTGAGTATAATACAAATTATTATGCAAAAATATATTTTATTCCTAATGAAAATTATATTTTTGATGAAAATATAAAGGTAACTGTAAATGGACAAAACACTGCTAAAGTATTATCTGTATATGATGATTATTTAGTATTAGGTGTTATTTTAACAACACCAGAAGAAGAAAAGTCTGAAAAATATAAAATATTAGATGGTGCTAATCAAAATTATTTTACTGAAACAGAAAATGATTTAACTATAAAAGCAAATGGAGAAATTTCTAATTTTATTGATCTTAAAATTGATGATATCATCATAAATAAAAATAATTATACAATAATTTCAGGCAGTACAATTGTGACATTAAAATCATCATATTTGAAAACTTTATTAGAAGGTACACATAAAATAACATTAGTTTATAAAGATGGAGAAGTATCTACACAATTTACAATAAAAAATACTGAAGAAAAAGATAATACTGATATAATACCAGAAGAAAATGAAACTACAACAAAACCTGTAGTTGTAGAAGAAAAATACAATACTTTATCACCAACAACAGGAGATAATATATTTTTATGGGGAATATTATTTATTCTTGCTGACCTAGGAATTATATTTACATATATATACATAAAGAAAAAATAATTTTTGTTAAACAATTAATAAACGCTAGGAGTTAATTATGAATACAAATAATATATTAAAAAAAAATAGTTTAAAGAATTATATATTATATATTTTTCTTTTTTCT
>CALVZA010000029.1 GCA_944372415.1 uncultured Bacilli bacterium | reverse complement strand
ATGAAAAAAGAACTTGTGTTATAATATTTGACAATCAAGAAAAAATAGAATTTGATATGTCATATTGTGTTTTGAATAATCAAATTTTAAAATCTCATAGATTAGAATCTATTTTTAATAAAAGAAAATCTAAATAATGTTAAAATCATTTTCCTAACTTAAACACTTTTGAGAAGTTAAAAATTCCCTAAGTCCCTATTTATAAGGGTTTAAGGAGTTTTTGTTTGTTTTAAAAAGTGCGTAATTTTTTTACTCTTTGCTTTTATTAATAATTTTTTTAATTTTTTTATAATCGTTTATTTCTTTGTTTGTTTCTATTTTAAATTTTTCATGTAATGCATCAATGATTTTTGTTGGTTCATAGTTGGGAATATAACCATATCCTTGTAGTTCTCTTAAAGTATAATTTTTTAATGTATCTATTATTTCGCCAACTGTATATTTTTTATCTAATTCTTTTTCTAAATATCTATATACTGTTAATGCTAAGAAGCATATTAAGAAATGTGCTTTAATAGATTCTTCATTTGAATGAAATACTGGTCTTGCATTAAATTCACTTTTCATTATTCTAAACGATTCTTCTATTTCCCATCGTCTATGATTTACTTTTATTATTTCTTCAGCATTATCTTCTAGGTTAGTGCAAACTGCATATAATCCATCATATTTTGCTTCCATCTCAATTGCACTTTCATTAATGCTATAGTGAACTTCGTTTGCAACTTCTCCATCATTAGTGGTTAATATTGCGTCAATAAATCTTTTAGGATCGTTTTGTTTTGCTTTGCCTAATTTAGATGGATTCTTTTCTATAATTTTTCTTGCTCTTTCTATTTGATTGTTTCTAATATGTTTTTGATACTCTTGATATTTGACTGAATATGTAACAATTAATCTCTGTTCAATATTATCTTCTTTAATCCATCTTTCTTTATAAAATGTAACATCTTTAAACTTTTCGATTAAAGATTCATCAGTTCTTAAATTTTCAATATTATATGTTTTGTCACTGTTTGGTAATCTCCATCCAGAAGATAAATCTAATGCCCATTCATTTAAGAAATCTTTTAATTTCTTAATGGATTGAGTAGTGATAAATTTTCTATTATTTGTATCATTAAATTTTCTGTTTGCTTTAGAGGATAAACCGGCATCAGTACAAACTACAATTTCTGCTAAGCCAAAATCTTTAATAATTTTTTCTTCTAATGGTTTTAAAGTTTTTTGTTCATTAGTGTTACCTGGTGTTATTTCACATGATAATGGAATACCATCACCATCCATAAATAATCCCATTTGAACAATTGGCAAAGGTCTGTTTTCTTTACTCTTGCCATATTTTCTAAAATCATCTTCTTGTTCAATTTCAAAGAAGAAATTTGTGCAATCATAATATAAAACTCTGTTGTTTCTTTTTTTGTATTTACAACTGTTTTTGTATAATTCGGATTGAATAAAATCATTTTCTTTAGATAGAATAGGCAATGCTCTTTCAATGTGTTGATAATCGAAGTTGGGTTGTTCAATAAAGTTTTTAGATAATTCTAAAGATTTCTTTTTAGAAGCAGGGAATAATATTCTAGTGTAAATAAGTTTAGATAGAATATCATTTAAATCAAATTTAAATTGATACTTGTTTGTTATATCTTTACAAATATTGTTTAAATCAAGTTTATAATAAATGCTTTGTAAAAATAAATAACCAGCATTAAATGAATATTTTGAATTATAATTGAGAGATTTATTTTTAGATAGTCTTATTAACATATCATCTTTGTTTTCTGCTTCTTCTTTGTTTAATAATTTCACATATTCATTAGCCCAAATATAAGGATCTTTATTTCCGGCTTTAAGAGTTACTTCTTTTAGATTGCCTAGTCTTTCAATAACTTTAGAAGTTCTTTTGCCATTAATTGTAACGGATTTAATAATATAAAAAGAAGAAGAATTTTTGTTTTTAGTAATTGATAATCTCATAAAAAACACTACCTTACAAATAAATTATATAACAATTACCATAAATTACGCAATATAAAAATGTGAAATTTGACAAAAAAATAACTATTTTATAATGGCTTGCGAGATTTTTAAAATTAAAAAGTGTTTAAGTTCCGCGAAAAAATTTATTCTATTTTACTGTAGTCCATAATTGGTTATGGACTTTTTTTTTATCTTATATTATAATTTACTTATATAATGAAAGGTAAGATAAATGTGAAGAAAAATAAAATAATATTAAATCATTGTCCTAATTTTTATAAAATAAAAAATTTTGAATATGATAGTGGAGACTATGTAACAGCAAAATTAATTAATATATATGAAGATTATATATTTAAAATAAATGAAAAAGACAATAATGACTTAGAAAAAATTGAAAATTTAGATTTTATTTTAGGAAAATATGTAGATGATTATACATTTAGAAAAGAAATAAAAAATGGAATGTTAAATATAAGAGTAAAAAGAGGTACAGATATAATAGAAACTATTGTTATGTCTTTAATTAAATTATTTGAAAATTATGAAGAAGGATATACTAGAAATATATATTTTGCTAGGTGGATATAAGTATGGAAGATTTTTATTATGAAGAAACTAATGGTAAGCATATATTTTTTAAATGCTTAATATATTTATTTATTATTGGACTTATTGTTGGGGTATTTATTTTCTATCAAAAGCAAAATACTATAAAATTAAAAAATATAAAAGTAGAACTAGGTACAGAATTATCTCATGATATAAATGATTACTTAATAAATGGTAAAAAGAATTCCCAAAATTATAAATTATATTTAGATGACGTTGATATAAATACAATTGGAAAATATAGTTATAAAGTTAAATATAATAAGCATACTAAGACTGGATATATTAATGTTGTTGATACAACAAAGCCTAAAGTTGAAGTAGATAGTAATATAACTATTGGCGTTAATGAAGAATTTAATCCGAATTTACTAATATTAAGTTGTAAAGATGCTTCATTACCTTGTAATGCATCTTTAAAAAATGAAAATGATTTACAAAAACTTAAAAAAGCAGGAACTTATGATATAAAATTAAATATTAGTGATAATGCAGGAAATAAAGTAGAAAAAACGGTTAATATTACAGTAAGTGAAACTGAAACTTTGTCAAGTAAAGTGACAAATGACTTAAATTATTATACTAATAGTGAGAATGATGATACAATAGAACATATCTTATTTATCGAATTAGATAAAGCGATAGATGAAGATACAATTGAATTTGAAGGACTAATTCAAGAAACATCTGCTATAGATTTTAGCGAATATGTAGATAAAGAAATATATAGTACTAGATTAATAACTGCTTATAATAGATACGGTTATGTAATAGGTTTACAAGTTGAAGTAACATTTAACGATGGTACAAAAGAATTAATTCAAAAATAAAGGTGGAATAATGAAAAAGAATAAAAAGACAAATACAAAAACTAAACAAAAAAATATAAATATTTTCTTTAAAATAATATCTTATTTGCTAATAATAAGTGCTATTATTTCTGGAGGATTTATTATTTATTTTGAAATCTTACCCATAACTTATTTATCTTTATATATAATAGGTGTTGGCTTACTAATTTTCTTATTATTTAAACTATTAAATAATAAAAGATTAAAAAAATGGATAAAAGTAACATTATCCATTCCAAGTATATTATTAATAATATTATTTACATTTATATGTTTATATTCATATGGAACAATAGATTTTTTAAATAATATATTTGATGTCGGAATAAGGCATGATACTTATTCTGTTTATGTTTTAGAAGATTCTAATTATGAAGAAATAGAAGATTTAAAAAATAAAATAATAGGAGTTTCAGAACCAGATGAAGAAGCAACAAAAAAAGCAATAGAAAAAGTATCAAATAAAATTGAATTTAATATGGCTGAGTTTAATAATGTAAGTGAATCTGCAGAAGCTATAGAAAACGAAGAAGTAGATGCTATAATTGCTCTTAACTCAAATATTGATATTTTAAAAGAAGATAATGACGAATATAAAAATTTAAAGGCAATTTATACATTTACAGTTACTACAAAAGTTAAAACATTACAAAGTGATAAAGATGTATCTAAAGAGAACTTTGTTTTCTATATTAGTGGAATTGATACAAATGGAAAAGTTGCTGCAAAGGCAAGAAGTGACGTTAATATAATAGTTGCAGTTAATCCTAAGAAGAAAAAAATATTAATGATTAATACACCACGTGATTATTATGTAATGTTACACAGCAAAAAAGCAATGGATAAATTAACTCATGCTGGAGTATATGGTATAGAAGAATCTGTTGGTACATTAAATGATTTATATGATATAAATATTGATTACTATGCAAGAATTAATTTTACAACATTTATAAATATTGTAGATACATTAGATGGAATTACAGTAGATGTACCAGTAAACTTCTGTGAACAAACTTCATCAAGAACAAGTTCCCAAAAAATTTGTTTAAAAAAAGGGGTACAAACTTTAAATGGAGAACAAGCATTAGCACTATCTAGAACTAGACATACTATTGCAGGTGGAGATAGAGGAAGAATAGAAAACCAAATGTTAGTATTAGAAGCAATTATTGATAAGGCTATAAGTCCAAGTATAATTGTAAAATATAACACATTACTAAATAGTGTATCTGATTCTATTATTACAAATATAGAACAAAAATCACTAACAAAGTTAATAAAAAATCAAATAAAAAACAATTACAATTGGAATATTGAAACATATTCTGTAGATGGAATAGATTCTAGTGGCACCACTTATTCTACAGGGTCAGCCAAAGCATACATTATGAAACCAAAAGAAGAAACAGTTATGGAAGCAAAAATAAAACTTGATGAAATATTAGAAACTAAAAAATATCCTACAACAACACAGAGAGCAACTGAATAAAATTTGTTAAAATTAAAGTGTAAAAAATTTATACTTTTTTTATCTTATAGGAAAGTTCATAATTTGAAAAATAACAAAAAATTAATGCAAAATAAAAATTGGCATTCAAAAGAATGTCAATTTTTACTATTAACATTAATTAGTTATTTTGTTGTTTAATA
>CALVZA010000028.1 GCA_944372415.1 uncultured Bacilli bacterium | reverse complement strand
TACAATTAATAAACTACTAGTATTTTATTGCAACTATATAGTTGTTTCTTTCTTTTTATTTCTTGGGTTTTGTTTAAAAAAGATTAAATTTAAATTATTTTGAATTAAAATTATTTTGAATTAAATTTTAGATAAGTTTAAAAGAAAAATATTTTTCTTTTTTAGTTATACCATTTCTAATTTATATTTGCAAGAATTTTTGTTCGATAAATTTCGACTTTAAATTGCAATTCTAGCAAAAAACATATGTCTTATGAGTACAATAGCTAAGAACAATAGTGGCTTTAATCTAATAGAAAATGCGAAATTTCCTATTAAATTAAAAATAAATAGGATTATATATTAACCCTATTTATTTTAATTTTATTAATTATTTCAATAATATAAAGTAATTTTTATATGTTTGTATATGATAAACTAAAATTGACCCCCAAATATAACTGAAAATTGACCCCCTATGTAAAAATAATATAATCCTTATGATAAAATATTTAAATCATAAGGAGGATGAAAGGATGATAAAATTGGGGCAAAAAATAGAAATATTAAGAATGTATTTTGTTGAAGGGAGAGCTAAGAAAGAAATAGCTAGAAAATTAAACATCTCAAAAAATACTGTAAAATCATATATAAATGATTTCCTAACTTCAAAAAAAGAATTAATTAATTCAGGAGTATCTAAGTATGAATTAATTGAAAATATGGTGGAAAAACCAAAATATAATTCTTCTAGTAGGTGTCCTAGAGTTATGACAGATGAGGTAAAAGAAATTATTAGAAATTTCTTGAAAGATAATGAAACTAAACGTAATACTGGTAAGTCAAAAATGTGTATGACCGCTCAAGATATGTATGAAGCTCTAATTGAAAAAGGATTTTCTCTAAGTTACACTTCAGTTGCTCAATATGTTCAAAAATATAAAGAGAGTGAATATACTCTTGAAGCTTTCATTAAACAAAAATATGATTATGGTGATATTTGTGAATTTGATTGGGGTGAAGTAAAACTTACCATTAATGGTATAGATGTTAAATATAGAATGGCAGTATTTACCATGGCTAAATCCAATTTTAGATTTGCATACTTGTATAAAAATGAAAATTCTCAAAGTTTCGTTGATGCTCACATCAGATTTTTTGAGCACATTGGTGGCGTACCTAAATGTATGGTTTATGATAATATGAAAGTTGCTGTTGCTAAATTTGTTGGTAGAACTGAAAAAGAAGCAACTGAGACTTTAAAAAAATTATCTGTATATTATGGCTTTAACTATAGATTTTGTAATATTCGTTCTGGAAATGAAAAAGGTCATGTGGAAAATAGTGTTGATTTTATCAGAAGAAAAGCTTTTTCTGGTATGACTTCTTTTGATAATGAATCTCTTGCTTTTGATAGATTAGCTCAAAAGCTTGAAAAATATAACAATGTTAAAACTAAATATTTAAATAATAATTCTCCTGCTGAGTTATTAAATATTGAAAAGTCATATTTATCTAAGTTGATGCCTACATATACTAATTGTATTGATTTGACTTTAAGAGTTGACAAGCTTTCCACTATTTCATATTTGCAAAATCGTTACTCTGTTCCTGATTATTTAGTCTTAAAAGTTGTTGATGTAAAAGTTTTTACTAATAAATTAGAAATATTTTACAATAATAATCTAGTAGCTTCTCATACTAGATTATATGGTAATCAAGAATGGAGCATTGATATTTTGCACTTTTCTAAGACTCTCAGTAGAAAGCCTGGTGCTCTTTTAGGAAGTCTTGCTTTTGAGCAAATGCATTCCTCTTTGAAAGAAATTTATCATAACTTTTTTAAAGAACAACCCAAATCATTTATTGCATTACTTGAACTTATTGGAGATTATGATATAACTTCTGTTCAAAATACTATTGATATTTTAACACAAAAATCTGTTGAAGTAAATGTGGAAAATATAAAAATGATTTTGAATAGAAAAGAGGATAATTTTACCAATACAACTTCTAAATCTAATTTGCAAGAAGAAATTGAAGAAAATTCAAGAAGGCATTTATCTATTTATGATTCCGTTATAGGAACTTCTAATATTGAAGGGAGTGTAGCTGTATGAATATAAATACTGAATTTAATAATATTTTACAAAAGATAAAACAAAACTCTAAATATTTAAGACTTTCATATTCTTATCATAATTCTAAACAATTGATAGATGAACATTCTACATTAAATTCTTCAATTCCTGAATTTTATGATGATTTATTACAAAGAGAAGCTGACATTAGAAATCAAAATGGAAAAGAAAATAGAATTAGACATGCTAATTTTCCATATAAAAAATATCTATCTGATTTAGATATTTCTTGTCTCCCAGAAGATGCTCAAAATAAATTACAAGTATTAAAGACTTTAGAATTTATTAAAAGCGGACAAAATTTAATTTTAGCTGGTAATCCTGGAACTGGAAAAACACATATTGCGATAGGATTAGGAATACAAGCATGTAGAGAAGGATTTAGAGTACTTTTTACTAGTACTCCAACATTAATCAATAAACTTAAGGAATGTAAGTCTAATAGGACATTGACTTCAATACAAAAACAATTTGAACAATATGATTTGATAATATTAGATGAACTTCGGTTACATATCATTTGATAAAGAAGGAGGTGAATTACTTTTTACTCATTTATCGCTAAGAGCAGAACGAAAAAGCACAATAATTACTACCAATTTATCTTTTGAAAAATGGGAAGATATATTTAAAGATCCTGTTATGACTACTGCAATTATTGATAGAATTACACACAAAGCTATAGCTATAAATATGAATGGAAATTCATATAGGTTAAAAGAAACTCAGGATTGGTTAAAGAATAATTTATGAATATTGTAATTTAATGAGTGAGGTGAAAACTTTTATGGATGATAATTTTGTAGATTATGTAGGGAATATAATTGCTTGTATACTACTTTGTGGTTCTAAAACATCTAATAATCAATTAAAAACCGAACATAAAAAAATTTTAGAAAATTTAATTAATTCAAATAATTAGTTTTATTTTTTAAGCTTAAAAGGGGTCAAAATTTATTTGTAAAAGGGGTCAATTTTCACTTGACAAATACATACATTCAAAAATTATGTGTTTTGTAGTTTATATCCTGTGCAAAAAGATGGAATATATAAGCAAAACAATATTTATTCATTTGATTTAAGAGGGCTTGAATTCACAAAAATTATGAAACTAAAACAAGTAATGACAGGCTTAGAAAACGACTATTTTAAAACAATTCAAATCAATTTACAAACTCATGAACCAATAAAAATTAATAAATTAGTAACATTAACACCAGCAATAATAACTACTCCAAAAGGAGACTATGACATAAAAGAGGATATGGATTTAGTTAAAGATAGAATTTTAGCAAACATTCAGAAAAAATACAAAAATATATATGATACAAATGTAGATATTGATTTTATAAAATCAATTAAAAAAACAAATAGACAACCAATAAAAATACCATATAAAAATGTAAATATGCTTGGAAACAAATTTGAAATAGAAATAAAAGAAGACCCAATGTCACAAAATTTAGCATATTTATCTGTATCAGTAGGAATATTGGAGAAGAATTCAATTGGATTCGGATTTTGTATGGCAAGATAGGAGGTGAAAAGATGACATATGATTTATTAAAGATATTTGGAAAATACTTTCAAGACGAAAAAGTGGTAATAGATTCTTATGAACTTACTGATGGATATTACTATGTTATTGATGAAAATAATAATTTTGAGAAATTACTAGTTTTAAATAATGAATCTGATAATTATGAATTAGAAAAATATATAAAAATTATAGATTTTTATAGTAAATATATTAATTCAAATAAAGCATTAGATACATCATATAAAGAAAAAATAGATGGAAAAGAATATTCAATGTTAAAAAAGATATGTAGCAACAATATATATACATTATTTTTTAAAAATAAGTATTTAGAAGGATTATTAAATAAAGATGATAACAAAGATGCAGTACCAGTAGGAGTGTTTAAAAGTGGAATAAATAAATATTATGAATCACTTTTAAAATTAGGAAGTAGTTCAAAAGAAGAAATCTTATTAAAAGAAAAATATACAGAAAACGAAATAGAAATATACAAAGAAAAAATGCTAAAAGCATTTGATGTAATATATGATGATTTAAAAGAACAAGAAATGCAAAAAGAAAATTGGATAAAAATATTTTTAAAAAATGATGTAGAAGAATATAAAAGAGTATCTGAAATATATGTAAAAACAAAATTATTCAATACAAATGACAATAATATAGAATTAAATGGAAAAACATATGGTTCTAATAATTATAATTATGGTCTAAATAGTAAAAAGCCATATTTAGAATTAAAATCAACAAATTATAAAGTAGGTTCATATGTAAATGATGAAGACATTCAAATATTAAATAATTTATATATATGGTTATATAATAATGGAGCAGGAAAAACTATTTTAAAATTACCTGAAGATTGGAAATTTAATGGAATACCTAAAGAGGAAGAAGACATTATAGATAAAAATACATATATAATAAAAGTTGTAGGAAATAATGGAACTGCAAGAATAGATGATTATAGATATACAAGTAATTATAATACAAAAATAAGGAAATTTATTTGTAAAGATTATTTAGACAAAGAACCTAAAATTATATTTGAAACTGAAAATATATATGGTTTAAATTGGTATACAAATAATATTTGGTTTGCGGAAAATGAAAAAAGTTCAAAAAATTATATAAGAGATTCATATTATGATTTCGATTTAAAAATATCTAAATCAATATTATCAAATTGGAAGAAAGAGATGTTAAAACAGTATAATAATTTATTTTTAGAATTATTCGAACAAGAGCAAGAAAGTAATTTTATAAATAAATTAGATGAAATAGCAATAAGAATAATAGAAAATATGTATATAGATAATTTAAAGCAAAATAAAAATTACATTCATAATCCAAGAAAAGCATTCAATTTGTGGATAGCATACAAACAATATTTTAATAAAAAAGGAGAAGATGAAGAAATGAAAATAAATAATCTTCAAGAACAATGTGAAAAAATAGTAAATGAAGGAAGAAAAATCGAAACAGATGAGCAATATTATTATTTAGCTGGACAAGTTGCATATTATTTATTAAGTAGAAGTAAAGCAGATAAACTAACTCAGGATGTAACAGAACCATTTATAAAGGCAAATACAACTAAAAAGTTAAAAAATGAAATAGAGTTTTTATATGAAAAATATAAATATGATATATATTTAAATTATCCTAAATTTAATAATATCATGTCACAAATATTGTTACAAGAACCAGAAGATAAAATCAAAAACAATAAAGAATTAATATTAGCTGGACTATTAGCAAACAACTTATTTTATAATTAGAAAATACAATTTTCTAATTATAAAATTAACATTGCACACAATTTTACTAACATAAATTGGTGTATGAGCAAATAAGCAATATGCATATAAACTAAAATAACAAATTATATCATGTTTGTTCTTAATCGCAAACAGAAAAATTTAAATAATGGAGGTAATGAAAATGAATAGAATATATGGAGTAGTAGGAATAAAAAGTATAATGGCAAATTGGAATGCGGATTTTACAGGGAGACCAAAATCAACTTCAAAAGGAGATATATTTGGAAGCGATAAAGCTTTCAAATATCCAATAAAGAAAATGTGGGCAAGCGAAGATAAAAATGCAAAGGTTTTATATTTAAAATCATATACAACAGATAATAAAGGAAATTTACGAGGAAGAGCATTATCAGAGAGATTTGAGCAATTATTTGGCAAAAATATTAAAGACATAAAAGAT
>CALVZA010000027.1 GCA_944372415.1 uncultured Bacilli bacterium | reverse complement strand
AATCATCGAGGACACTTTCATGTCTACCTTTTTCGCCATATACTACTGGAGATAATATTTCTAATTTAGTACCATTTTCCATAGATAATACTTTATTTGTCATTTCTTCTATACTTTGACTTTTTATAGGAATATTATGTTTTGGACAATATGGTACTCCTATACGAGCAAAAAGTAATCTAAAATAATCATATATTTCTGTAACTGTTGCAACAGTACTACGTGGATTTTTATTAGTAGTTTTTTGGTCAATTGATATACTTGGGCTTAATCCTTCTATTGAATCAACATCTGCCTTTTCACTACCACCTAAAAATTGTCTAGCATAACTAGATAAACTTTCTACATATCTTCTTTGACCTTCTGCATAAATAGTATCAAAAGCTAAACTACTTTTACCACTACCACTTACTCCAGTCATTACTACTAATTTATTTTTAGGTATTTCAATATCTATGTTTTTTAAATTATTTTCTCTTGCACCTTTAATAACTATATTATCCATAAATACATCTCCTTTACGCTTTATTATTTTACCACAAAATACAAAAATTAAAATAATAATTGTTAAAATTTAATGATTATGATATTATAACAAAACAGGTGGTTCTATGTATAAATGGAATAAAACTCAATTAAAAAATTATATAAATTATCTAAATAGTATAGAAGATAAAAATTTAGAAACTATAAACGATGCAATAGAAATATTAAAAAGTTTAAAAAACAAAAAAATATTAAAGGAATATAATAATATTCAATATGATAATGAAGAATATAGCACTTTAAAAAAGTATAATAACTTAATAAATAAATTATTATTAAAGTACAGTAATATTAATTTAAATAATATTCCATATAATAAATTAATATTAGATAAGGAAGATGTTTTATTAACAATTAGGGATATATTTTATAAAATTAATAAAGAGTTAGGTAAGACTGTTGAACGATTTATTATAGATAAAGATATAATAGATTATTCTAAATCTAATCCTAATTGTATATTTTATATTGAATATTTAAATAAGTTTTTTATTTCTTTAAATAAATCTAATAATATTACTGAATTTACTTCTAGTGCTCACGAATTTTTTCACATATATTCTACTATAATAAATTCTTCTTTCTTTAATAGTATAGAGTATGAATTCTTTGGTATTTTAGGGGAATTAATTATATCTAATGAATTAAATAATAATGTATTTATACGTATAGAAGGTTATAAAGCAGATATAAATAATTACATTTCTACTTTAAATTATATTAAATCTATATTATTAAGAAAATATGTTATAGAAGAAGATATTAATGATAAAGATAAAATAAAATTTATAGTTAATAATTTTAATTGTTCTAAAAATGATTTAAAAGAAATGTATAAAACTTCTTTAACTTATTCTTATTCTACAGTTATATCATATTTTATAGCATTAGAATTGTTTGATATATACTTACAAGATAAAGAAAAATGTTTTAATATTTGTGATAATATAATTAAATCAAATGATAATTTAGAAAGTAAATTAAAGGAAAACAATATTAATTTACTAGAACATAGTGAAAATTATGTAAAAAAATTAGTTATGTTATATAAAGAGATAAAAGATAATTAAAAAAACTCATTTTAAGTATTGTTATAAGTTAATAATACTTTATGAGTTTTTTATAAATAATCAATTATATATTCTTTTTTTAAAGATTTATTACTTTCAAAGTCTTTATAACTATTTAATATTTTTATAGCAAATTCATTTTCTATATTACCATAATTTTCATTATTTATATGTTTTATAGAATTATAGTAAAAAGTATTATTTAGAAATGTATAGCAACACAAGTTAAATAAGAATATATCAACATCTTTATCTATACCATGACTTCTTATATATTTATCTGCTAATTCATTCATATTATTAGGCATATAACCTTGTTTTGTTTTTAAGTCTATGTATGTATCAAAATCTATTAAACATTCTTTATCTTCTTGTTCATTATATAGTATATTTTCTGGATATATATCACAATGAATAATATTATAATACTTATGGATATTTTCTATTCTTTCTCTACATTTTTTTAATATATTAATTTTTTGTTCAAAGCTTAAATTTTGAAAGCTATTTAATGAACTATAGTTATACATATAATCAGTTATATATGCCACAAAGTTTTCATCAGATGGTTTTTTATATAAAAACTCAAATGGAAAAACGTTAGAAGAAGCAACCTCATATTTTTCTTTTAGTTTATACATTTTATCTTTTATAAGTTCAACATATTTTTCATCTATAAATTCTTTACATGCGCATACTGAGTCTTTGTAATCAGCATAATATATATATGAATTTGCTCCATACCCTATTTCGTCATATTTTGTTAGATATCCTAAGTATGATTTATTTTTCATTTTCTTCACCTTCTATTTCATTTAGAATTTTAAATAGTTCTTCAATAGTTTTTGACGAACATATATTTTCTTTTATTTTTGATGAATTTGGTATACCTTTTAAATACCATAATGCATGGCTTCTTATTTCTAATAGCGCTACTTTTTCGTTTTTATCTTTTATTAGTAAGTTAAAGTGTTTTTTAATCATTTCTATTTTTTCTTTCATAGGAATATTAGGATTATTTGAACCAGTGTTTAAGTAGTCTATGCAATTTTTTATTAACCAAGGGTTACCTAGAACTCCTCGTCCTATCATGACAGCGTCACAACCTGTTTCATCTAGCATTTTTTTGGCTAATTCAGGTGAAGTAATATCACCATTACCGATTACAGGAATATTAACACTTTCTTTTACTTTTTTTATTAGTGACCAGTCTGCTTTACCACTATAACCTTGACTACGAGTTCTTGCATGTATGGTAATTGCACTTGCTCCGTTTTCTTCTATTTTTTTTGCAACTAAAACACAGTTAATATTTTTTTCGTCCCAACCACTTCTAATTTTTACTGTTACTGGTACATTTACTGCCTCGACTACCGCTTTTACAATTTTACCAATATGCTCTGGATCCTTTAAAAGTGCACTTCCTGCTTGACAGCGTAATGCTATTTTAGGGACTGGGCAGCCCATATTTATATCTATTATATCTGGTTTCATAATTTTTTCTATTTTTTTTGCTGCTGTTACAAATGAATCAATATCACTACCAAATATTTGTTGAGCAATAGGTCTCTCGCTTTCATCCATCTTTAGTAAATCTAGTGTTTTTATGTTATCATGTGTTATTGCTTTATCGCTTACCATTTCTGCAAATATTAAACCGCATCCCATTTCTTTTATTATTTTTCTATAACTGGTATTGCTTATACCAGCCATTGGCGCTAAAACAATTTTATTTTGTATCGAAACATTACCTATATTCCACATAATATCACATCCAATAAAGTACGCTTAGTTTATCATAATAAATTAAATTTATCAATAAAAAAGAAATTTAAAAAAATGCTTTTTAATTAAGCATTTTTTTTAAATTGAGAATTATATAAGTCGGCATAGAAACCATTTTGCTTCATTAAATGAGCATGTGTCCCTTGTTCTATAATATTTCCTTCATTCATAACAAGTATTAAATCTGCATTTTTTATAGTTGATAATCTATGTGCAATTATAAATGAAGTTTTACCTACTGTTAGTTTGTCCATTGCCTTTTGTACTAGTTCTTCTGTTCTAGTATCAACGTTACTTGTTGCTTCGTCTAATATTAAGAATGGAGCATTTTCTATCATACCACGTGCTATAGTCAATAATTGTTTTTGTCCACCACTTATAGTGTCGTTATTATTTACGTGTGAATTTATTCCACCTGGTAATGTTTTAATAAAGTGGTCTATTCCAACTGTAATACAAGCATTTTCTATTTCTTCATCAGTGACATTCTTTTTATTAAATACTATATTTTCTTTTATAGTTCCGTCAAATAACCAAGTATCTTGTAATACCATAACAAATAAATCGTGTATATTTTCTCTTTTTAAATCTTTAATTGAAACATCATCTATTAAAATATCACCTGAATTTATTTCATAAAATTTCATTAATAAGTTAACTAATGTAGTTTTCCCCGCTCCAGTAGGTCCTACTATTGCAACTTTTTGTCCTGGTTTAACTTTAACACTAAAGTCTTTTATTATTATACGATTTTCATCGTAACCAAATTTAACATTTTTAAATTCTATTTTACCTTTTACTTTTTCTTTTTCTAATTTACCAGTTAATTTATTTTCATTAGTCATTTCTTTTTCATCTAAAAATTCAAAAACTCTTTCACTTGCTGCTGCAGTTGACTGTAAATTTGTCATAGCTTGAGCAATTTGTGTTAATGGATTAGTAAATAGTCTAACGTATATCATAAATGCTACTATAACACCAAATGATATAATGCCATTTGAAGTTAATAATGCACCTACTACACATACAGCAACATAGCCTAAATTACCAACAAAGCTCATTATAGGTTGCATAACTCCAGAATAAAATTGGCTTTTTTTATTGCAGTTATATAATTTTTCGTTAAGATTACTAAATTCCACATTTGCTTCTTTAATTCCGTTATATGCGCATACTACATTATGCCCTGAATATATTTCTTCTATATAACCATTTAGATTTCCTAATTCTATTTGTCTTTGTTCAAAGTATTTTTGAGATTTTTTTAATATAAGTCCCATTATTCCAAAGCCTAAAATACTTGATATTATAGCAGTTATTGCCATAATCCAATTTGTTATAAACATCATAAGAACTGAACCTAATAATAGAGTTATACTTGTTACTAATGTTGCTAAACTTTGGTTCATATTTTGAGCAATTGTATCTACGTCGTTTGTTACACGCGATAATATATCGCCTGTTTCGTGTGTATCAAAATATTTAAGTGGTAATTTATTAATTTTTTTAGATATACTTGTTCTTAATTTTTTTGCAAAGTTATTTGATGTTATAGTCATTAAAACTGATTCTATATAACTAAATAATGCACTTACTATATATATTATTGTTAAAAGTAATGCTATCTTTTTTACTTTAGCCATATCTATTTTAGGTTTAATTACTTCATATATTGATTTTGGCAAAGAGTCTACTTCTTTTAGTAGTAAGTCTTTGTCTATTTCTTTTTGGTTGCTAATAGATATAATAAGTTTATTTAATTCCTGTTTATCTTCCACACTTATATTTTTATCATTCATTATATCTTTTATAACATTTTCTGATATATTTGGTTTTAAACCGTCTGTTATTATATCAGTTAAATCCGATAATTTATTTGGTGCTGCTAATGCAAGTATTGCACTTGTAATAGCAAGAACTATTGAAATTATCAATAAGTAACGCCATTTATTTAAGTTTAAAAATAATCTTTTGAGAGAACCAGCAAAGTCTTTTGATTTTTCTGGCACTCCACCAGGATTTCTCATTGGTCTAGGCATTAACTAACTCCTCCTTTGACAATTGTGATAAGGCTATTTCTTTATAAACTTTACATTTTTTCATTAATTCTTTATGTGTACCAATACCAATACATTCTCCCTTATCTAACACAACTATTATATCTGCATGTATGATAGTTCCTATTCTTTGAGCAACTATCATATTAGTTGCATCGTTTGTATATTTTTTTAATTCTTTTCTTAAATTTAAATCTGTTTTATAGTCAAGTGCTGAAAAAGAGTCATCAAATATATATATTTCTGGGTTTCTTGCAATAGCTCTAGCAATAGCAAGCCTTTGTTTTTGTCCTCCAGATACATTTGTACCACCTCTTGCAATATGAGAGTCGTATTTATTTTCCATTTTTTCTACAAATTCAGTCCCTTGTGCAATATCTATTGCTTTTTTTATAGTTTCTATATCAGGTTTATTTTTTCCATTATCTCCATAGCTTACATTTGATTTTATTGTACCTGTAAACATAACAGCCTTTTGAGGCACATAACCAATTTTATTATGTAATTCTTCTAATTTATAATCTTTTATATTTATTCCGTCAACTAATATTTCTCCGTCTGTTACGTCATAAAATCTTGGTACTAGATTTATTAGTGTACTTTTTCCACTTCCAGTAGAACCTATGAATGCTATTGTTTGTCCTTTTTCTACTTTAAATGATATATTTTTTAATAAATATTCATCTGCGTCTGGGTATTTAAATGATACGTTTTTAAATTCTACTGTTCCAATTGAAGTTGAGTCTTCACCAGTAAGCAGTCCATCAGTAATTGATATTTTTTCATCAAGAACTTCATTTATTCTTTTTGCTGATACATTTGCTCTAGGCCATATCATAAAAATCATTGCAAGCATTAAGAATGACGCTATAACTTGCATACCATAACTTGAGAATACTACTATATTACTAAATAAAGTGATTTTTAAAGACAATCCTGCTTCTTCAATTAGGAATGCTCCTACAAAATATATGCTTAGCGTTAAAAAGTGCATCACTATATTCATAATTGGGTTTAATATTGCAAAACATTTTTGATTAAATAATTGATTTTTAGTTAAATCATTATTAGCGCTTTCAAATCTATTTTCTAGAAATTTTTCTGCATTAAACGCTCTTACTACTCTTATTCCTGATAAGTTTTCTCCTGTTACTCCATTAATTTTATCAATTAATTTTTGTACACGTTCAAATCTTGGCATAACAATTATTAATAAAATGCCTATTGTTAATAAAAGTATTAATACACCTATTCCAGTTAATATACTCCATTCAATGCTTTTATCTATTATTTTCGTAATAGCCCATACCGCCATAATTGGTGCTTTAATTAGCATTTGTAATCCCATTGCAATAAACATTTCTAATTGTGTTATGTCATTTGTTGTACGAGTTATAAGACTACTTACATTAAATTTATTTATTTCTGCATTACTAAATTTTAATACTTTTTTAAATATTTTTTCTCTTAAATTATAAGAAAAATCTGCTGATAATTTACTCGAAAAATAACTAACTATTATAGCAGATAATAAACTTCCAAATGCACATAAAAGCATATATCCACCCTTTATTAGTATTTCGTGTATTTTACTAGTTTCACTTTGTATAAGTGTTGTTATTGAACTCATGTAATCTGGTATTTTTAAATCTAGGTATACTTGAAGAGTAATTAATATAGTACATGTTAATATTAATAATAAATCTTTTTTACTAAAATTTTTTAATATTTTAAACATTATTTTTTCCTTCCTTCTTATTTATTATATTTTTACTCATTTTTTTTAATATTGATATAAATGTATTTAATTCATCATCAGATATATCAGTTTTTAAATTTTGTAAGTATTTTTTTTGAGTTTTTTTTAAGTCTTTAATTATTTTATTTGCATTATCGCTTACTATTATTTTTTGTTTTCTTTTATCAAATTCATCTAAAGTTATTTCTATTAAATTTTTATTTACTAATAGATTTATTGATTTAGATACGTAAGATTTAGAAACTTTTGAAGAACAAATTACATCTTTTGCATTAATTATTTCTGAATTGTTAGTTAGAATTAATAACATATCTGCTTCACAAAGACTCATATTATATTTTTTTGCAACTTCGTGTATTACTTTGTTGTGATTTAATCCTATTATTCTAGACATTTTTATAATGTCTATCATATTATTTTTACTATTCATAACACCTCCAAAAGTTCACTTGTGAACTATTTAGCAAATATAATTATACAACATGTTATTTTATTGTCAATATATATAATAATAGTATATACATATAAAAATAGTAAATAAAATTTTTGAAATTGAAATAAATAAGTTAATTTATAATAAAAAGAGATAAAAATTTAACAATCTTACTATATATTTTTTATATACTAAAAATAATAAATAACATGGTAGAATTAGAATAAGAAACATTTTATAACTTGTAATATTGATTTATAATTTGAGCAAAAAATTAAAAAATTTAGATTTTATTTTAAATATTTATTTCAGATAAGATTGATGTTTCTGCAAAGAACAAAATTTATTGAAAAATTTAATATTGTTAATAAAATACTGTAATTTTACTAAAATATATCCAATTAATACTAAATTTATTTTTTAAAAATTCAACTTTATAAAATTATAATTTAGATAATATAAATAGATTAATATTCAATATAATTCCGAATATTAATCTATATTATTTTTTATCTAGATTTTCTACCTTTATTCTAGCATTAATTTTATGGTGTTTGTTTCTTTTACATATTGACCAGCAGATGGTTCTTGATAAATTACATTTTCTCCATTACCAGAATATTCTATTTTAAATCCTTTTAAAGTTTTTTGAGCTTCTTTTAAATTCATTCCTACAACATCTGGCATCTTTATATATTTAGTATCTAACCAAGTATATTCTTGTCTTATCATACCACTATTATCTTGCTTTATATTTTTTATATCAATTATACTTTTCATAACATTTTTTACAATAGGAGCAGAAACAGTTCCGCCATATTGAGTAACGCCTTTAGGATTATCAATTGCTGCATATACAATATATTCAGGTTTATCGGCAGGAAGAAATCCCATAAAAGATAGTATATAATTACCAACCATATAAATACCATTATTTACTTTTTGTGCAGTTCCAGTTTTACCTCCAATTCTATAATTTTCTATATAAGCATTCTTTCCAGTACCATTTGCAACAACACTTTCTAAAGCATATCTAACTAATTTACTAGTTTCTTCGCTAATTACTTGTCTTTTAGTCCTTTTTTTATTTTCTAAAATAATAGTACCAGTTTCAGGTTCGCTTAGATATTTTACAATAAAAGGAGTGTTTAAATAACCACCATTAATCGCTGCAGAAACTCCTACTACTTGTTGTAACGGGGTCTAATAAATGAAACTTTTTTCCTAAATTATCAGAAGTAGTATATACACCTTCTCCTGTCTTAATAAAAATATCTAATTTAATTTGTTTGTCACTTTGCTTGTGAACTAT
>CALVZA010000026.1 GCA_944372415.1 uncultured Bacilli bacterium | reverse complement strand
CAAAAAGCACTTACTTCAATTACACAAAATCTTAATTTAAATCGAAAAATTCAATTAAGATTAACTTAATTATACACCATAATCTAGTAAAATATATTTTTTTAATCACATTTTTATTGTGAGTTTTTATCATACACTAAAAAGAAGAAAAATTTATGTTCTAAAATTTAAACATACTTTTTCTCCTTTTTATTATTAAATTTCCTTTTTTTGCATAATTTATTCTATTTTACTGGCTATTTTACATTTTAATAAAACTATCAAATTTATTATCTTCATTCATTATAATTTCTTTTGTACCATCTTGGTTTATTCTATATCTTGTAGGAAATATTTCACTTTGTCTTTCAATATTTTCTTGTCTAATTTGTTCTAATTTAGTTTGTAATTCATCATCACTATATCCATAACTATTTTTATATACATTCTCTATTGCTTTAAATATAACATCACTATTTATAGGTTTGTTAGTTTTATTAACTATTTCATTACCTAAATCATATACAAATTCTGTGATTTTATCAGGCCACTTATAAGTTGATTTATCAATAAAATCATATTTATTTTTTAACTTATTATAAATATTTATATCTATACTTTTTAATACATCTACAACTCTTTTCATTTCAAATACAAAATTATCATAATGACTTTTATTACGTAATAAATTGCATTTTTCAATAAAGTTATCTATATCTGTCACATTAAATAAATCCATGTAACTATTCATAAAAATAAACCTTTTACCTAGTGTTGATTCATTATCAGTCATAGCTAAATAATTATAATAATCATGCTCTAAATCATTATCCCATGTAGGATCAGCAACATAATATCCATCTATACCATATTTTTCATCAACAATATGAATATATCTTCTAGCATGTCCTGCCCTTTCTACAGGTATAGATTTATCAAAATTAGTTTCCATATTATCTACATTATCATAACTAATATCAACACTAATACCCAAATCTTTATTCTCTATTCCCATCTTATCTAATAAATCACCTAATAATCTAGAATATCCAACACAAACCATATACTCATTAGCTAACAACTGATATAATTTTCTAGACAAATTTTTATCATTTTCATTTTCTTTATATTCTTTAAATTGTTTTGTTATATTATATGCATATATATATTTTTCAAAAGGGCTTAAATTATTAGTATTCTTTACCATACTATATAATATTTTTTCAAATTTTAAATAGTCACTTAAAGTAACGTTTTCTAAATCAGGTGTTTCTACATAAATATTATTATAATTTATTCTACTATTAAAAATAAATTTATTGAACTTATTTTTATTCTCTATTTTTATCTTTATATTATTTTTTTTACCTAATTCTTTTAATCTATTATTAATTACTTTTATATGCTCGAAATTTTCTATATTTAAAATAATCATTAAATCAGAATTAATATATTTTAAATTTTCTAATTCATATTCTGTTAATTCTTTATCTAAATTTATTGTTTTTTTACTTATTAAATCTCTATATTTATAATAACTTATTAAATTTTTTTCAGAATTACATAAAATAATATCATCAAAATTATTTTTTAATTCATCACTTACAAGTTTAGTATCAACTTTAATATTTGATTTTTTAAACTTCTTATAATCATTTAAAGTTAATGCATAAGGTTCTTTAGAATATTTAGTTAAACTAACTCTCTCTATATTAGAATTACTAGTTATAGCATCAATTGTTTTGTTATTTATTAAGCCACTACTATTTATACTAATTTTTTTGATTTTACAATTTTTATAATACTTATATAAAATATTATTAATTTTATCAATATTATTAATATAATACTCAGGATTAATAAATAAATTTCTTTCTTTAAATATTCCTTCTTTTTCATATACTAAAGGATTAATTATATCTGTATACATTTCTTTATAAACTTTATCTCCAACATTAATAACAGAATCATCTTGTAAACTTATACTATCTACTTCTAAATTATCTAAAACATTTTCATTATTAATATCTAATATAATATATCTATTAGAATCTAAATATTCTTTTTTTATAATTTCATCCATATTATTCACCCCCCTCTTCTATATAAGTATTTCAAATTTATTAACTTCAACTTGCCACAACCTTTTACTTTAATATAAGTTTATAATAAAAAAAAGCATTTGACAATATCAAACACTTCATAAAATAGTTACTTAGTTTCATATAAATCAGTTCCATAATCTTGACTTACTTCTAAAGGAACTTCCAATTTAACTACATTTTTCATAATATCACTTACTAAATTAGAAACTTCATCTTTTTCTTCATTACAAATATCAAAAACCAATTCATCATGTATTTGTAGTAACATCTTACTTTTTAAATTTCTTTTAATAATTTCTTCATCTATTTTTACCATTGCCATTTTTATTATATCTGCACTAGTACCTTGAATAGGTGTATTAAGAGCAATCCTTTCTCCACTCATTCTTACCATATAATTTGAATTATTTAATTCATCAATAACTCTTTTTCTCTTAAATAATGTTCTTACGCTACCGTCCATATATGCTTCATGAACAATATTATCCATATAATTTTTTACCCCTGGATATAATTCATAATATTTATCAATAAATTCTTTAGCATCTTTAGTACTAAGTCCTATATTTTCTCCTAATCCAAAACCACTTATACCATAAACAATACCAAATATAACTGCCTTAGCAGTACGTCTCATTTCTTTAGTTACATCTCTTTTAGATACTCCAAATATATCACTTGCAACAAATGTATGAATATCTTCACCATTTTTAAAAGCTTCTATTAATTCTTTTGAATCACTAATATGTGCAAGAATACGTAACTCAATTTGAGAATAATCAGCACTTAAAAACAAATCATTACTTGGTAAAAATGCTTTTCTAACTAATTTACCTAATTCATCTCTTGCTGGAATATTTTGTAAATTAGGTTCTACACTTGATAATCTTCCAGTCCTTGTTAAAGTTTGCTTATAAATAGTATGTATTTTACCATCGCTCTTTATATAATTTTTTAAGCCTTCAATATATGTTCCATATATTTTTGTTAAATTTCTATATTCAATAATTAATGGAATTATATCATGCTCACCAAATAATTTATCTAAAACTTTACTATCTGTTGAATATCCATTCTTAGTTTTTTTTGCATGTTTCAAACCTAATTTTTCAAATAATATAATTCCTAATTGTTTAGGACTTGCTATATTAAATTCCTCTCCTGCTAATAAATAAATAGCATTCTTTAAATCTTCAATTTTTTCTGACAAAGTACGTCCCATATCATCTAATATAGCTTTATCTACTTTAATTCCATTCATTTCCATTCTTGATAAAGTATTTATTAAAGGATGTTCCATTTTAATATATAAATCATACATATCTTCTAATTTAAGTTTTTTTATAAATTCATCTCTTACATCATTTATATATTTAGCCTTACTTACAACATTAAATTCTAAATTATTTCTATTTTTTAAGAAAACACTATACTCATCTATACTAATACCATCATTTTTCATTAATATACTTAAATCTTCTTTAAAAGAATAATTTAACAAATCAGCAACAACTAAATGATCATATATAGTATTATCTATAATATATCCAACTAAACAATTATTCTTTTTTAAATCATATGTATATTTAACACTATTTTTAATATAATTTAACACATCATTTACCATATCAGGTTTAATAAAATATAAATTCTCTTGATCATATAAACCCATACCTAAAACATTTCCAAAATGATAATTAGCATTATCACATTCTATATAATAACTAACTATATTTTCTTTTTTTATATCATTTATATTTTCTAAAACTTTATAATCTACATTAACATTAACGCTTTTTTTAACAAATTTTTTCATAAAAGAATAAAATTCTAATTCTTCAAATAAATTTGTTAATTCATCTAAATTTTCACCATTATACTTCATATCATCAAAAGTTTCATTAATAGGAACATCTAAATAAATAGTAGCAATTTTTTTAGAAAAGAAGGCACTTTCTTTTCCAATAATTAATTTTTCTTGTAATTTACCTTTTATATTATCAATATTATCATATAAATTTTCTATTGTATCATATTCTTGTATTAACTTAATTGCAGTTTTTTCTCCTACTCCTTTAACTCCAGGAATATTATCACTATTATCACCCATTAAGGCTTTTAAATCTATTATTCTTATAGGATCAAATCCATAATCTTCTTTAAAAGATTTAATATTATATCTTATATAATCCTTAGTTTTTAACAACTTAACTTCAACTTGTTCATTAATTAATTGTAATAAATCTTTATCACTAGAAACAATTAAAGCCTCATACTCAGGATCCATTAAAGCTCTCTTAGATAATGTACCAATTATATCATCAGCCTCATAATTTGGAGCTTCAATGTATTTAATTCCCATTGCTTCAAGTATCTTACGTGCAATAGGCATTTGCATTTTTAATTCCTCTGGAGTCTCACTTCTACCATCTTTATATTCTTTATATAAATCTTTTCTAAAATTTTTACCAACATCAAAAGCAACAGCAATATATGAAGGCTTTTCTTCTTCTATTATCTTATTCATCATAGAAACAAAACCATATAAAGCATTTGTATAAAAACCTTTACTATTTTTCATTAAATTTCCAGAATACGCTGTTGCATAATAACTTCTAAACATCAAATTATTTCCATCTATTAAAATTATTTTTTTCATTATTTATCGATTTAACTCGATATTCACCTCTTTTCATATATGAGTTATACTCAACACTTATAAATATTATAGTATATTTATACTAATTAAAAAAGATAGCGATATAAAATAAAACACTATATCTTAAAAAAACTAACTTTTTTTACCTTAGTTAGTCTTTATTTAAACTTTCTTTATACTCTTTTGTAGCCATATCTAATTCATAAAACAATTTATCTACATCACTTTCATCTTTTATTCTAGCTCCACTTGCATACATATGACCACCACCATTATAGTTAGTAGCTACTTTATTTATAATAGGCCCTCGACTTCTTATATTAATTTTATATATATCGTTTTTTTCATCATAACTTGAAAAAGCCCAACAATATAACTCTTTAATAAAATTAAAGTTATTTACCATATTACTTGCAGCTGATGAATCAACTTTAAATTCATCCATAATTTTTTTATCTAACTTTATATAACCAAAATTATTTTCAGTAATAATCATATTAAGAGCTATATAAGATTGAAATTTAACTTCATTTATAGGCCTTTCATATAAATTATAATATAACTTATTAATATCTAACTTATAATTTTCAATTAACTTAGTAACTAAACTAAATGTCTTAGGAGTAGTATATCCTAATAAAAATCTATCACTATCAGCTACTATTCCTAAAAACAAGTTAGAAGCAATACTTTTATTCATTTTTAATTTAGTATTATTAATAAGTTCTACAATTAATTCACAAGTACTACTACTATTTTCATTTACCATTTCTAAATTCGCAATTTCTTCAATATTAGGATGATGATCTATTCTAATAATATAATCATAAACATCATAATTAATTCCATCAATTCTAGATTTGTTAGGAACATCAAGAACAATTAATAATGGTTTATCTAAATTTCTATCATCAATTCTATCTAACTCTCCAAAATATTTAAATTTAGATACAGCATTTCCAACAGCATAAACTTTCTTTCTAGGAAACGTTAACCTAATAGAATCTCTTAAAGCAATCTCACTTGCCAAAGCATCAGGATCAGGTCCAATATGCCTAGCAATAACTATGTTGTCATACTCCTTAATTTTTTTTATAATTTGTTTAATTACTAAGTTCACAAAAACTACCTCTTCTATTTTATTAATTCATATGTATCTGTTGCAATCATTAATTCTTCATTAGTTGGTATAACATATACCGGAACTTTTGACTCTTTAGAACTAATAATACCACTATTAATATCTTTATACCCCGCAACATTATTATTAGCATTCTCGTCAATCTTTATTCCTAAACATTCTAGTTTTTTCATTAATTTTTTTCTAAAACTTATTGCATTTTCTCCTAAACCAGCAGTAAATACTAAAGCATCAACCTTACCATTTAACTCTAAATAATAAGTTGCTATATAATTTGCTATCTTATTAGTATACATTGTATCTGATAGAATAGCTCTTTCATTACCTTCATTTATTGCAGCTTCAATATCTCTATGATCACTACTTATACCACTAATACCAAGTAATCCACTTTGTTTATTTAATGCATTATCTACTTCACTTAAGGATATTCCTGCTTCACGCATTACATAAGGAATAAAAGTATAATCAATATCTCCACTACGAGTTCCCATCATTATACCTGCATTTGGAGTAAATCCCATAGTAGTATCAAAACTATTACCATCTTTTACAGCACATAAAGATCCACCTGATCCAATATGACATATTATCAAATTAACATCATCTTTATTTAATATTTCTTTCATAGACTTAGTTATAAATTTATGGCTAGTCCCATGAAATCCATATTTACGAACCTTATAATTTTCATACCAAGAGTATGGTACTCCATATAAAAATTGTTCCTTACTCATAGTTTGATGAAATGCAGTATCAAAAACTCCAACATTATCAACGTTTGGTAAAGCTTCCATAAAAGCTTTTACACCTATTAAATTTGCTGGATTATGTAGTGGAGCCAAAGGTATTAAATCAGTAACTGTTTTTATAACTTCATCATCTATTATTACAGAGTCTGTATACTTTTCTCCCCCATGAACTAATCTATGACCAATACCATCTAATTCTTCTAATGAATTTATAACATTATTTTGAATAAGTTCATCTATTAATATTTTAACAGCATCATTATGATTTTTTATATAAACTTCTTTTTTTATCTTTTCTCCATTTAATTTTATTGAATAAAAACTATCATCTAACCCTATTTTTTCAAAATATCCCCCAATTAATTCTTTTCCTTCAGGCATTAAAAATAAAGTAAACTTTAAAGAACTACTACCTGCATTAACACTTAATATTTTCATTAATATCACCTTTCTAAAAATATTATACATTAAACAAAATCAAAAAACAATAAATAAAAACTTATCAATTTCTTGATAAGTTTAATTCAATAATGTCTTTTTCTTAGAAACATTATTTTTTAAATTATAATTTTTAGAATACTCAAATAATTTAATTAACTGACTATTACTATAGACTCTTCCTCTTAATAATTCTGTATATTTACTAATAAATTCTTTATCTTTATCAGTTTTTATTCTATATTTATCTCCATCTTTAATCATATTATAATCAGTATCTCTAGCACTTCCAGTTCTTTCAATATTAAAATTATTAATAATAGTTGCATTTTCTTTAATTAAATCAATATACGTTTGTATTAATTCTTCATTTGAAACATTACTAAAATCATACTTAGGATAATATCCATAAGCATTTGCTCCATAATTAATTCTATAATAATTTAAATCTTTTGAATATGAATCATATGCATAGGTATAAGAATTTTTAATAAAATACTCTGAATCTTCATCTTGATAATAAGGATTTAAATTTTCTCTCAATAATTTTATTTTTTTTATCTGAGTATTATAAGTGTTTTTCAAAGCTTTAATTAACACATCTTCAATATCATTAGTATTTTCTAATCCATCTATTAAATTTAAAATTTCTTGATCCACAAAAAACCTTTCCCCAACGATTTCTGTATAATTATCAATCAATTCTTTATCTTTATTAGTTTTAATTCTAAAACCAAGTTCACTATTATCTTTAATAATACCATATTCAGGATCTCTTCCATTACCAGCTGGCTTAATTTTTAAATTACCAATAATTTTATTATTATTAATAATGGCATCTTTTACATCATTCTTACTCTTATATTCATAACTTACACCGTTATAAATTTTATAATAATTTAAATCAGTTTTAACAGCCTTATAAGCTTCTGGAAAACCTATTTTAATAATATTTTCTGTATCACTATGTTCATAAAATTCTAATAATTTATCAATTGTAGGAACTAAATATTCCATTTGTTCTTGATATAAACTATTTAGAACTAAAGACATATTAATATCATCAATACTATTTGTAACAAAATTATCTTGATTAATACTAAAATCATTAGCAAAAGCTACACCTAAACTATTTGTAGATAATCCTAAAACTAAAACTCCTACTGCTAACTTTGTTTTTAAATCAATTTTTCTTGTATTTTTAACTTTTCTTTTCACAATACAACCCTTTCGTGTTCAAATACTATATCACAAAGTTAGTATAAATGCAAATTTTATTTAAAATTCCTCTTAATTTTAGTAACTTCATTAAAACCATCATTAACTTTCTTTTTAGATTTTAAACTTGTATCAAATATATTAACTAAGTTCATATTACTTTCTTTAATACAAGTTGGATTTAACAAACTACATTTATCTCTTATTTTTCTATCTAATTCCATAAAAAATCACCATTAATATTATGGCAATTTCATAACTATTTAATACATTTATAAAATATCATTAAATTCTAAATTTTCTTTATTTATTTTAATTACTTCTGTATTTTTAACTGCTTCATTTAATAACTCATCAACGTTAATTAATTTCTCGTATTCTTCACATTTTTCTATAGTTGGATTTATAACTGGATGCTCCGGAACAAATATAGTACAGCAATCTTCAAAAGGCAAAATACTAGTTTCATAAGTATTTATTTTTCTAGCCAAATCTATTATTTCTAACTTATCTAAACAAGCTACTGGACGAATAACAGGCATATTAGTTACACTGTTTATTGAAACCATACTAGTTAAAGTCTGACTAGCAACTTGCCCAATAGATTCCCCATTAATTATAACTTTACAATTATTTTTTTTTGCTAACCTATCAGTTATTCTATACATCATTCTTCTCATAATAGTAATTAAATATTCATGAGGAATATTTTTATATATATCCTCTTGTATATTAGTAAAATTTACAATATGTAATTTAATATACCCAGAATAATTTGTTAATATTCTTGCTAACTCGCATACTTTGTTTTTAGCAGCATCACTAGTATGAGGTGGGCTTTCAAAATAAACTCCTTCTATTCTAACACCTCTTTTTAAAGCCAAATACCCACTTACAGGACTATCTATTCCTCCACTAAGCATTAACATTCCTTTACCTAACGATCCTACAGGATATCCACCTATCCCTGCAATTTTATCAAAATATATATAAGCACTATCACTTCTTATTTCAACATTAATTAAAAATTCTGGATTTTGTACATCTACACTAACGTTCTTTAAACTCTTTAAAACAATACCACCTAAATACTTAGATACTTCCATACTCGTCATATTATAATTTTTATAACTTCTTTTAGTTTCTACCTTAAAAGTATTAAAACTTCTATCTTTTATCAATACTTTTAAATTTTCTTCAATAATATCTAACTTATTACTATCTAATTTATAACCTATATTAATTTCATGTATACCAAAAATATTTTTTAACTTACTTATAATTACATCATACTCATTTTCATTATTAGGAAATATATACATTCTTCCCCTATCAAACTTTATATAACAATTATCACCTATACTATTACGTATATTATCTTTTAAACAAGATAAGAAATAATTAATATTATCCTTCTTTGTAGATAATTCCCCATACTTAATAATAATTAATTTTTTCATAATATGCCTCCAAAACAAATATATAATAACAAAAATAGCTTTAATTTACTAGACTAAAATATATTATTATGTTAATATTTATTATAGGTGATAGTATGAATAAAAAGGGAACAAATACAAACACATTTATCACATATTTATTAATAATATTTATAATTATATGCGGTTTATTTAGATATAAAACAATATACATAGAACCAAATAATGTATTAGAAGTAAGTATATCAAATATTTTATATCCATTTACATTTTTACTAATAATATTATTAAATAAAAAAACATCTTTTAAAGAAACTCATAAAGTAGTAATAAAAACAAGTATTATATTCTTAATATTTATGTTATTAGTAAGTATATTTAATTCTATACCAGGTAATTATTATTCAAGAGAAATAGATTTAGCATTAAAAGAAGTATTAACGCCAAATTATTTTATAATAAATAAAACTCTTATTTATTACCCTGATTTATTAAATATCATATCATTTACTCTATTATATTATTTTAGTCATACATTAATATTAATATTATACGAAGCAATGGAACCATATACAAAAAAATTTATTGCATACGCATTATCAATGTTTATTCCATTTACATTAGATACTTTATGTTATATATCTATAAATGATGTATTTAAAGAAATAGAATTTAATAAAATGATAACTAATTTAACTAGTAATTTTGTAATAGTAATAATATTTACTATTATCACTACAATTATATATTCAATAAAAAAAGATAAATATCCTAATTAAAATTAGTATATTTATCGCTTAGCCCCTGAAGGGGCTTTTTTTTGTTATAATTATTTTATGAAGAATACTATTATTGATGTTTTTAATAATGAAGTTGAATTATTTAAATCTTATCCTAAAAAGTTTCATTGGAATTTAAACGATATTTTTAATGATTATTGGGATAATTTTTTAGATTATGCTAATTCTCGTAATCTTACTATTAGACCTGTTGTTCTTAGTGAAGTTAACAAAATGATGAAATGCAAAACAAAAGCTATGGGTTATTCTATTTATGAATGTCCTAACTGTAACAACACTCTTTGTTCTTATAATACTTGCAAAGGTCGTTTTTGCAATTCTTGTGGTGTTAAATATGCTAAACATCGTACTACTCATATTATGTCTAAACTCGTTGATTGTAAACACAGACACATTGTTTTCACTATGCCTGATATTCTTTGGCCATTATTTCAAAAAGATCGTTCTTTACTCGGTTTGGTTTTCGAGGCTGTAGCCACTACTTTAAATTCTTGGTTTAAAGATTCTTTTAAAAAACTTAAATACAAGCCTGGTTTTATTCTTGTTCTTCACACTTTTGGCAGAGATGATAAATGGAATGTTCACATACATTGTCTTATTGCAGAACGTGCTCTTGGCATTAATTCTGAAAGAAAAGTAGATTTTTTCCCTTTTAATATGCTTAAAAAAAGATTTAGAACTATTTTATTAAATCTTTTAGATAATAAATTTAAATATAAATCTGATTATGATAAATTCAGAACTATTAAATCTAAATGTTATTCTTCTTATGACAATGGTTTTTATGTTAGAGCAAAGAAAAATGAATTCTCAAACTCTAAACAATCTATTGAATATGTTTTAAGATATTGTGGTAGACCATGCTTTGCATCTTATCGTATAATAGATATTAAGGACAATTATATTTTATTTTGGTATCAAAGACATGGTGATGAAAAAATTGTAGTAGAAAAAATACATATATTTGAATTTATAGGAAGATTAATAAAGCATATTCCAGAAAAACAATTTAAAATGATTAGATATTATGGATTTTATTCTTCTAAAAGTCATCCACTATATGAAATGGCTAAAAAACTAATTGATAAAACAAAGGTTGCATTTTATAAATCTCTAACTAAATGGAGAAATTTAATGATGATGTCTTTTAAAAAAGATCCACTAAAATGTTCTTGTGGTACTATAATGAAATTTCAATACAGAGTCCCAAGATTGGAGTAAATATGAAAATTAAGAACAAAAAGAAAATAGAGTTTATATGCCCTATTTGTGGAATTAAAGAAAAAATACCAACTGATATTGTTAAAATGTTAGATGCATCAGATGGTGATAATGTGGATAGAACAATACCACCAATGTTTGATTGTAATAATTGTTTTGGAAAAATGGTACCAATATTATATATAGGAGTTAAGGGACAGGTATATACATATAATGATTATATTAAACAACAAAATAACTAATTAATGTTAATAGTAAAAATTGACATTCTTTTGAATGCCAATTTTTATTTTGCATTAATTTTTTTGTTATTTTTCAAATTATGAACTTTCCTATAAGATAAAAAAACTCCATTAAGGAGTTATATCTTTTGAAGGGTCATAATCTTTTTCATTAGTTTGTGGTGTTGGATCAGCAAGTTCTATTGTTATATATGCAGTAATTGTTTTTCCTTGATCTTCATTTTGCTCTGCACCTATTTCGTTAACCCATATTTCAAATTCCCATTTATCTTTAGATCCTAATTGTCCTAATTGAGCAGTACCTATTTTCATTTTTCCTGTAAACCCGGCTTTGATAAAGCCTAATTTTGTTGGAGTGGATTCTCCAGCAAAAGTATGATTTACAAAATTATCATCTGTAAAGTATTGTCCACCTTTTACGCTATGTGTTCCTGTTTCAGTTTCTGTTAATAAATATACTACGTTATCGGTTTCAAAATCATTTGACTCTACATTTAAATAAACTACATAATCTTCATTGCTTGAAGCATCTACTGCACTTGTTACAGTAAAATTTAATTTATTAGTAGGAGTTTGGTCTGTTTCCCAAACTGGTCTTCCTGGAATTAAATTAGTATACTTGATTTCATTTAAAGTTTCAAACTCGATAACCCCTAAAGTTTTTGACTGAACAGTAACGTTGGGAGCAGTTGGGTTACCTTGAATTGTTACTGTAAAATAAGCGAAAGTTGCTCCTATGACAGCAATTAACAATGTTGCAATACCAATTACAGTTAGTATTATCATAGAACCTCTGTTATTATTATTTTCTTTCATAAATACTCTTCCTTTACTATAAAAATGGTATCATAAATAAAATAAAATATCAACAAAAAAGTACAATAATAATATTATTATACTTTATAGAAAAAAGAAATAAAAAATAGTGTGAGTTTAAGTTTTATAATTGTATAGGATTTTTTAACGTACGATAAAGTTAAATTATAGTAAAAATAATAAATTTCTTTTTTCTGTTCTTATTATATATTTTTTATATGAATTTTTTATGAAATTTTTGTTATTTCAAAATAAAATATAGTTCCTTCATTTATTTTACTTTTGACGCCATATTTAAATTTATGTTTATTTAGTATATTTTTAACAATTGATAAGCCTACTCCAGTTCCAACTTTATTTCTTTTATGATTTTTTTCATTTTTATAATATTTGTCCCATATTATATTAAGTTCATTTTCTTTAATTCCTTTTCCTGTATCTATAATATTTACTAAATAAGTTTTTTTCTTTTCTATAACTTCTATAGTAACAGTTAAATCGTTTCCTGTATAATTTATTGCGTTATTTACTAAGTTATAAATTACTTGACTAATTTTATTTATATCACCACTTACTAATGCTTTTTCTGGTAATTTTAAATTAAATTTATAATTTTCTGTTTCTTTTATTACATTATATTTTTTTATAATATTTTTTATTAGTTCTACTAAATCGAATTCTGTTATTACTAGTGACTCTTTGTCAGCTTCCATTTTACTCAAGTTTAATAAATCGTTTACTAGTATATTTAGTCTATCAGTTTCATCTATTATTATATTTAAATTTTCGTTACGTTTATTTTCATCATCTTTATTTATATCTCGTATCATTTCTGCATAAGCTTTTATCATAGTTAGTGGTGTTTTTAAATCGTGTGATACGTTTGCTAGTAAGTCTCTTCTTAATTCATCTGTTTTATTTATTTCTTTATTAGCATAATATATAGCATCTCTTAGATCATCTATTTCTTTTATATTACTTTTTGTTATATATATTTCTTTATTTCCACTTGCTAATTTTTTTGCTTCATTTGTTATATTTATAATAGGTTTGTTAAGCATTTTTGATAAGTAAATAGAGACTAGTATAGATAATAATATTATTGTAAGAGTTATATAAATTAGTTGCCCTCTTAGTATACTTGTAGTACTATTAACATCTTCTAAGGCAGTATTTAGAAATATATATTCATTTTCTGATAGTTTTATATTATATAAAATACTTTTACTATTATTTACTGGATTATTTAATTTAACTATTTCTTTGGGTTCATTTTTTTTAATAAAGTTATTTATTATGGTATTAATACTTGAATTTTTTGTGGTTAGCATACAATTATTATTTAAAGAATTAAATAAATATATTTTATCTTCATAAATATATTCCATACAAATATTATTCTTATATGCTAATGTTTCTAATTCTTCACTTGTATATGTATTTCTTGTTAGTTTATTTAGTACTTTATCTAGTGTATTTATTTGATATCTTTCATAGAATAGTTTTAAATATATTATTTGTGAAGCCCACATTATTAGAAGAATAATTATCGAAAATATTATTAAGCATTTTAGAGTTTTAAATTGAATACTATTTCTATTTTTCATTATATTCAAATTTATATCCAACTCCGTGTACTGTTTTTATTGTATCTTTATATTTTCCTAATTTACTTCTCAATAATTTTATATGAGCATCTATTGTTCTATCTTCTGCTTCATAAGTATACCCCCATATTTTATCTATTATCATATTTCTTGAAAATACTATACCTTGGTTTTTTAAAAACAAGTTTAGCAAATCAAACTGTGTATGTGTTAGTTCAACTGGTTTATTATCTATTTCTACGTTTCTAGAAAGTTCATTTAATTTTATTCCAGCAACATTTATTATGGGTTGAACTTTAACATTTCTTTTACAAACTGCTTTTATTCTTGCAATTAGTTCTTTAGGACTAAATGGTTTTGTAACATAATCGTCTATTCCTAAATCGAAACCAGATAGTTTATCAAATTCTTCAGTTCTAGCACTTAGTACTATTATTTTTGCGTCAGTTAGAGTTTTTATTTCTTTTATAGCACTATAACCGTCTAGTTTGGGCATCATTATATCCATTATAATACAGTCGTATTTATTTTGTTTAACATAATTTATTGCTTCAATACCATTTTCTGCTTGGTCATAGTCATAGTTTTCTAATTTTAAATATTCTATTATAACGTTTCTAATGAGAATTTCGTCATCAACTATTAAAATTCGCACAATATCACCTCTCAACTTTAAATATATTATATCAAATTTATGAATATATTATGAAAAAAAGAACTTAGTCTAGTTCTACATTATGATATATTTCTGTAACATCTTCTACATCATCTAATAAGTTATATAGTTTTAAAAATTGTTCTTTATCTTCATTATTTAGTTTAACTTTATCTTTAGGATACATTCCTACTTCGTCTATTTCATAATCTATATTTGTTATAAATTTTTCTAATGTGTCTTTTATAGAATGAATATCAGTAGGGTTACACGTTACAATTATTAAATCGTTATCACGTTCTAAATCTATTATTTCTATTCCTTCATCTAGTAATTTTTCGAAAACTTCTTCTTCATTATCATATTTAAAACCTATTACTCCTAGATAATCATAATTATAACTAACACTATTTGTTACACCTAAACTTTTATTAACTTTATTGAATGCTGCTCTTATAAAGCCTACTGTTCTATTAACGTTATCTGTTAAAGTTTTTATAATTAGAGTACTAGCACCTGGTCCAAAGCCTTCATATATTACAGTTTGATAATCTTCTTGTCCTGCACCTTTTGCTTTATCTATAGCCCTATTAATAATATCGCTTGGTACTTGACTTTTTTTTGCTTTTTCTACTATTCTTTTTAATGCTACGTTAGTATCTAGTTCTGGATTACCTTTTGCTGCTAAATATATTTCTTTTGCAAAAGTACTATATAATTTTGCTTTTGCTGCTCCAGTTTTTTGTATACTTGCTTTTCTTACTTCATACGCTCTTCCCATAATTTTACCTCTCTTTTTCTTTTGATATTATAAAGTTAAATAGTTAAAAAATCAATAAAAATACTTTAACTCATATATAAATGTTGTAATTAAGTTATTTTTTGATTTTAATTTATTATTTTTTATATATTTTAAGATTTGTGGTATTTTGTATACTTTATAATAATCTACTTTATTATCTATAAGTATTTCTTCTATACTTTTTATAATTATTTCTTTTATATCAGTTGATCTATATTTTAATTTTATTAGATTAAGTAAGTTATTATTAACTTTTCTAGTTATAAAGTTATATAATTTAAATTTTTTAAAGTAATACTTATATCCATCTAATTTGTTAAAATATAGTAATGTGTCATAATATCCCATATAGTAATTATTAGTTATATCTTTGTTATCAAACATAATTACTGGTCCAGTTTTTTTAGTTGGAGATATTTCTATAATTTTAGTTTTAGGTTTTAATTTCTTTTTTTTATTTCCTATACCATTTATTCTTATTGCAATTATATTATTACAACCCATTTTTTCTAAAAGTGTAATTGGTAAGTTATTAGATATACCACCATCTAAATAATATGAGTCGTCTATTATTTTATTCATTTTAAATATAGGCAAATAACTTGAAGCCATAATATATTCAGATAGTTTCCCTGGTTTTATATCATTTATAGTTAATTCTAATGGTTTTAAATCTTTTAAACGTACTGTTACTAGTCCATATTTAGTTTTACTTTTTCTAATTTTATTTTCGTCTATATATTTATCTATAGTAGTTTTATAGTTTGTTATATCTAGACCTTTATTTTTTATAATTTTATTAAATTCTTCTATAGTTTTTTTTATATTTTCTTTATTTATTTTGAAGTTTTTAAAAGTATTAACATATTCTTTATTTATTCCAATAATTTCACTATCTGCGTTTAGCCATAATTTTTTTGCTAAATTTATATCATTTTGTACGATTAATGCTGCGTTTAAGGAACCTATTGATGTTCCTGCAACAGCGTCAAATTTATAACCAAGTTCTTTTAGAGCAATAAAAGCCCCTATTTCATAAGAACCTTTTGCTCCTCCACCTTCTAATGCTAAACCTAACATATTATTCTCCATAATCTATTTTTAAATTAATAAAATCTTTGTCCATTAAAAGTTCGTGCATAAATTCTTCTTCATTTTCTACACTCATTTCTTCTATTCTATCTACTCTGCATTTATTAGCAAGTATTATAGATTTAACTTTTTCTACACATTTATCTATATCATCATTAATTACTACATAGTTATATTTATTTACTTCATTTATTTCTTTATATGCTGTTTTAAATCTATCTATTATTTGTTCTTGGGTTTCAGTTTTTCTTTTTAAAATGCGTCTTTTAACTTCTTCCATAGATGGTGCAAGTATAAAAATTAAAAGTGTATTTGGAAATTTTTCTTTTATTATTTGAGCTCCTTGTACATCTATTTCCAATATAACGTCTTTACCACTTTTTAATATTTCTATTACTTCTTTTTTAGGTGTTCCAAAATATTCTCTATATCTAACGCGTGCATATTCTAGGAAATCATTATTTTTTATTTTCTCTTCAAATTCTTCATGCGTAACAAAATAATAATCTACTCCATTTGTTTCCTTAGGTCTAATTGGTCTAGATGTATATGATGTAGATAAACATATATTATTGTTATTTTCTAATAATTTATTAATTATTGTTCCTTTTCCGGCACAAGTAGTGCCAGATATAATAATAAGTTCCCCTGTTTTTTTAGTTTTTATCATATATCCTCACTATTTTTTACGTCTATTTATTACTTCTTCATTATATTTTTTACAATGTTTAATAAGTCTATTAAATAAGTCATTCTCTGCTTCTAATTTTAGATAATTATCTTTTGTATAGTTAATAATATTTATGTTAAATTCATTAAAATAATTAATTAAATCTTTATATTCATTAGATACGATATTTATGCTATCAGCAATACCTAGTTCTTTTTTCTTTTTTGTTATTAATTCATTTAATTTTATATATATTTCTTTATAATCGTTATTAAATGAATAAAATGTATAATCTATATTGTTTTTTTCAAAGAATTTATTACATTCATTTCTTATATAGTTTACTATTGCTTTAAATAACTGTTTTTGTTCATTAATTATTTTTGTTTTTATTGTTTCTATATTATTTTTTATTAATTTATTATTTTCTTTACGTAATAATATATGTAATTGTTTTATTCTATTAATACTATTTTGTATAAATGTATCGTTTATGTTAGGTATTTCATCAAATTTAAGAATTTCATTATTATTAATTTTGATATATATACTATCTAAGTATTGCTCAATTGGAATATTATAATCTAATTGTTTATGCTCTTTTTTAAATTCTAATGTATTTTTAGAATTTTCTTTTTCTATTATTTCTTCTTTTTTGGTTAAAAAAGAAAGTAATTTTATTTTGTCATTAGTAGTTAAGTTTATTAAAGTTCTATACTTTTTAATATCATTTTCAAAGTTATTATATATATCTAAAATATTAACACTATCTAATAAATAAGATATTTCTAATTCTTTAGATAATATTTGTTTTTTTAAATCTATTTCATTATAATTATTTAAATATTCTAAATCTTCTATATTTTTTATTATTTCATCTTTTATTGATTTAGAAATTGTTTTATTTAGTTTTGCTATTACTGTCATTTTTTTCCTCCTAAATATTATTTGCTTTTCTTAGTATATAGTTTGTAAATGTTTTTAGTTTATCAAATATATATATACTACAAATAAATAAAACTATAAATATTAATATTGTATCTTTATTAATGTAACTAATATTAAAGAAACTATATTGATATATTGCACAATAGCCAAATGCTATTAGTAAGAATGCCATTAAACTACCTCTTAGTAGATTATAAGGAATACAAATACTATTTAAAAATATAAAGCCTGTAGTAGCTGTTAGGAACACAGTTAATGTACTACATAAATCTGGATCTAAGTTAAAATTTATTTCAAATAGTTTTATTATTATTACATTAAATACCACTGTTAATGCACTAGGTAAACTTTTGAGGAATACTTTTGCTAAGAAGTTACCTTTTACTAATTCGTTATTATTTTCTAGTGCTAATACAAAAGACGGAATTCCTATTGTGAATAATGTTATTAGTGTTAAGTGTATTGGTATAAAGAAGTATTCTGTATTTAAGTAAACACAGGCAAGTATTAAAATTATTGTAAAAATAGTTTTTGATAATAAAAGTGATGAACTTCTTTCTATATTGTTAATACTTTTTCTTCCTTCTTTTAATATTTTTGGTAAATTATCTATTTTAGAATCTAGTAGTATGAATTGGCTAACATTTTTTGCAGCCTCACTACCATTTGCCATTGCGATAGAACAGTCTGCTTCTTTTAAGGCGAGGCAGTCATTTACTCCATCTCCTGTCATAGCAACGAAATGTCCTTGTTCTTTTAGTGAACATATTATCTTTTTCTTTTGGTCAGGTTTTACTCTTCCTAAAATGTTATATTCATTAATTATTTTTGGTATTTCTTCATCATTAATAGTTGATAAATCTATACTTCTTATATCTTCTATTCCTACACGTTTTGCTATTTTTGACACAGTTAAATCGTTATCACCACTAATTATTTTTATATCTACACCTTGTTTTTTAAAATAATCTAATGTTACGTTAGCATTTTCTTTTATTTTATCTTGAATAAGTATAAATGCTAGAGGTTTTATATTTTTTATATTTTTTAAGCTAGTACCTTGTGCTAATAAAAGAACTCTATATTTTTCTTGATATTCTTTAATTTCTTTAAATTTTTCTTTACTTAAATTTTCAGGGCTACCTAAAAAATATGTTCCTTCTTCAAATTCTACCGCACTATATTTTCTAATACTTGAAAAGTCTATTTTATCTTTTATGGTATAGTTTATTGATGTTTTAATATATTTTTTTAAAGATATAAATGTAGCTGACGAGTCTTCTAAAGCATTCATATAGTTACCTAGTATTTCGTTAATTAATTCTAATTTATTATTTTTATAGGGAACTATTTTTTTTACTTCCATTGTTCCTTCTGTTATAGTACCAGTTTTATCTAAACATATTGTATCAACTCTTGCTAAGTTTTCTATCGAGTATAAATCTTGAACTAAAATATTATATTTTCTTAATCTTATTACACTTACTGCCATAGCAGAACTAGTTAAAAGCACTAATCCTTCTGGTATCATACCAATTAGTGCACTAACAGTACTCATTATTGAGTTAGCTACGTTAAATTCACTAATAAATAATTGATTAATCATAAAGAGTGTTCCTACAGGAATAAGACATATACTTAATATTTTTAACATTTTATCAAAGGAATTATATATTACTGAATTAGTTTTTTTTATGTATTTTGCTTCATTAGTTATTCTAGAAATATAATTATCTTTTCCTATATGCTTAACTTTTATAGTACATTTTCCACTTACTATAAATGAACCGCTTAATAATTCATCTCCAACTTTTTTTGTAAGTATTTTTTCTTCTCCTGTTATAAAGGACTCATTTACTTCAACGGTACCTTCTAATATAATTGAGTCAGTTACAACTTGATTTCCAATACTATAAATACACACGTCATCTAAAACTAATTCTTCTCTTTTTAGTTCAATTATTTTATTATTTCTTATAGTTTTTATTTTTGCGTCTGTAATTACATTTAGTTTATCAATAGTTTTTTTTGCTAATATTTCTTCTACTATACTAATTATAGTATTAGTAAATATTACACCTACAAATAAGCAATTTTTTAGTGAATATAGTATTTGTCCAGAGATAATACCACTAAAAATTACTAATCCTCCTAATAAAATATTTAAAAAATTAAAATAAGTAAAAACATTGGATTTAATAATTTCTTTTATTGTTTTAGTTTTAGGTTCATCTGTGTAATTAACTTGATTATTTTTAATTCTTTTATTAACTTCATCAGTTGTTAAACCAATTATTTGTTTTTTCATAGTACACCTACTCTTATTAAGATTATAACATAAAAAAGTAGTGTTAATACTACTAATTTTTATCATATTTATCTAAAAATGAATATTTTTCTTTAGATTTGTGATACCCTAATATAGCGTCTAAGTTTATATTAGACATTGATTTAAATATATTA
>CALVZA010000025.1 GCA_944372415.1 uncultured Bacilli bacterium | reverse complement strand
ATAAAAAGTCAAAGTATAGAAGAAATGACAAATAAAGTATTATCTATGGAAAATGGTACTAAATTAGAAATATTATCTCCAGTAGTATATGGCGAAAAAGGTAGACATGAAAGTGTCCTCGATGATTTAAGAAAAAAAGGTTTTACAAGAGTAATAATAAATGATGAAAGATATGATTTAAGTGAAGAAATAAAATTAGAAAAAAATAAAAAAGATAATATATTAGTTATAGTTGATAGAATAGTTGTAAAAAAAGAAGACAGAAGTCGTATATTTGATTCACTAGAAACAGCAACTAAACTAAGTGACGGTAAAGTAGTAATAAATGTTATAGGTGATAAAGAAATAATGATGAGTGAACACTACGCTTGTCCTGAATGTGATTTTTCATTACCAGAATTAGAACCTCGTTTATTTTCATTTAATGCCCCTTATGGTGCTTGTCCAGAATGTAAAGGACTAGGAACTAAACAAAATATAAGTGTTGATTTAATGATACCTGATAAAAATTTAAGTATATTAAATGGTGCGATAAAACCATTAAACTTAGATCAAAATATATATATGACTAGTGTACTAACCGTTGCAAAACATTATAATATAGATTTAACAGTGCCGGTTAAAGATATGAAGAAAAAAGATTTAGATATTATTTTGTATGGTTCAAATGAAATTATAAATTTTGAATATACTAGTAAAAATGGAAATAAACGTTACACAAAAGACTTCTATGAAGGAATTGTAAATAATTTTGAAAGAAGATATATAGAAACTAGTAGCACGTGGGTAAGAGAATGGATAGAAGGTTATATGGTTGAAACAACTTGTCCAAAATGCAAAGGAGCTAGATTATCAAGTGATGTTTTAAATGTCTATGTAAATAAAAAAAATATTTATGAACTAACTTGTATGAGTATTAAAGAACTAATAAACTTCTTTAATAAATTAAAACTTACAAAAGAAGAAACACAAATAAGTGAATTAATAATAAAAGAAATAAAATCAAGATTAGTTTTTTTAAATAACGTAGGACTTTCATACTTAACATTAAATAGAAGCGCAGGAACTCTAAGTGGAGGAGAATCACAAAGAATAAGACTAGCAACCCAAATAGGAAGTAGATTAAGTGGAGTTTTATACGTACTTGATGAACCAAGTATAGGTTTACATCAAAAAGATAACGAAAGATTAATTAATTCATTAAAAGAAATGAGAGATTTAGGTAATACTTTAATTGTAGTTGAACACGACGAAGATACAATGAGGGCAGCAGATTATTTAATAGATATTGGACCTGGAGCCGGAGAAAATGGAGGCTATGTCGTTGCAAAAGGAACTCCAGAAGAAGTTATGAAAAATGAAAATAGTTTAACAGGAAGATACTTAAGTGGAAAAGAACGTATTGAAATTCCTAAAATAAGAAGAAAAGGTAACGGAAAATTCTTAAAAATTAAATCTGCAAAAGAAAATAATTTAAAAAACATTAATGTAGACATTCCATTAAATACATTCACTGTAGTAACAGGTGTAAGTGGAAGTGGAAAAAGTACATTAGTAAATGAAATACTATATAAAATACTACGAAAAGAAATATATAATAGTAAAGAAATACCTGGTAAATGTAAATGTATATTAGGAATCGAAAATATAGACAAAGTTATAGATATAACTCAAGACCCTATTGGCAGAACTCCAAGAAGTAACCCTGCAACGTACGTTGGCGTTTTTGATGATATAAGAGACGTTTTTGCAGATATGAAAGAAAGTAAAATTAGAGGCTACACAAAAAGCAGATTTTCATTTAATGTGAAAGGTGGAAGATGTGAAGCTTGCTCTGGAGATGGAGTAAAAAAAATAGAAATGCATTTTTTACCAGATGTTTATGTACCTTGTGACTTGTGTAAAGGTACAAGATATAATAGTGAAACACTAGAAGTAAAATTTAAAGGGAAAAATATTGCAGAAGTACTAAATATGAGAGTAGATGAAGCAATAGAATTCTTTGACTCCATTCCTAAAGTAAAAAACAAACTACAAATACTAAGTGAAGTTGGTTTAGGGTACATAAGACTTGGACAAAGTGCTCCTACATTATCAGGTGGAGAAGCAGGAAGAGTAAAATTAGCAAAAGAGTTACAAAAAAAACCAACAGGTAAAAGTATATTTATACTAGATGAACCAACAACAGGTTTACATACAGACGACATAAAAAAACTATTAATAATTTTACAAAGAATAGTAGATAACGGAGACACAGTATTAATTATTGAACATAACTTAGATGTAATTAAAGTAGCAGATCATATTATAGATTTAGGACCAGACGGTGGAGCCGGGGGAGGAAAAGTAATAGTAACAGGTACTCCAGAAGAAGTTGCTAAATGTACTGATAGTTATACAGGAGAATTTCTAAAAAAAGTATTAAATAATTAATATGTAAATCAAGCGTAAAAAATAAAAAAAAATAATATATAAAATAAAAATCTATAGTATATTAATACCATAGGAGGGTGGCTAAATGATATATCCATCAATAGATAAATTATTAAATATTGTAGATTCAAAGTATAAATTAGTTCATATAATTAGTCAAAGAGCCAAGCAGATGCATGAATTTGACCATTATCAAATGAAAGAATATGACTATCATAACAAAAGAGAACTAGGTAGAGCTTTAGAAGAAATTGAAAATGGATTAATTAAAGTAAAAAATAATTAATAAATGATAGCTGATTTAAACAATCAGTTTTTATTTTATCAAAATATAAATAAAAATCACTTCAAAAAAACACCTCAATATGAAATAATTATATGAATAATAGACTTTATAGAAGTAATTTGATAAAATTTTAAATAGGTGAGATTATGCAAAATATTTATAATTATAGCTTAATTGATTTAGAAAAATATTTTGAATCTATTAATGAAAAAAAATTTAAGGCAAAACAAATATATGATTGGCTTTATATAAAAAGAATAAATGACTTTAACTTAATGACAAATATAAAAAAAGAATTACGACAAAATTTAAAAGAAAATTTTAAATTAGATTTTATTAAAATAACTAAAATACAAAGAAGTCCTCTTACTAATAAATATTTATTTGAACTTTTAGATGGAAATTTTATAGAAGCAGTACTAATGAGACATGATTATGGAAATTCAATTTGTGTATCTAGTCAAGTTGGATGTAATATGGGGTGTAAATTTTGTGAAAGTGGTAGATTAAAAAAAGTAAGAAATTTAGAAACTTACGAAATAGTAGAACAAATATTACTTGTAGAAAGTGACATAAAAGAAAGAATAGATTCTGTAGTAATTATGGGAATTGGAGAACCTTTTGATAATTATAATAATATAATGAATTTTATAAATATAATAAATAGTCCATATGGAACAAATATAGGAGCAAGACATATAACAATTTCTACTTGTGGACTCATTCCTAAAATTAAAGAATTTATGAATTGTAATTTACAAGTTAATTTAGCAATAAGTTTACACGCGCCAAACAATACAATAAGAAATTCAATTATGCCTGTAAACAAAGCGTATAGTATTAATGAATTAATTGAATGTTTAAAACAATATATTGAAAAAACTAATAGACGAGTTACCATAGAATATGTTATGCTTAATAATGTAAATGATAGTATTGATAATGCAATAGAATTATCTCATTTACTTAAAGGTATGAACGTATATGTAAACTTAATACCTTATAATGAAACAAGTAATATAATATTTGAAAAAAGTAATAAAGAAACTATTTTAAGATTTTATGATACATTAAAAAAGAATAAAATAAACGTAACAATTAGACGTGAATTTGGAAGCAATATAGACGCTGCTTGTGGACAACTTCGAGCAAAAGAGGGTGAAAAAATTTGAAATCATTTTATCTAACAGATTCTGGAAGAGTTAGAAGCCATAACGAAGACTCAGTAACTATTGTTAAAAACCAAACAGGAGAACATTTAATGATAGTTGCAGACGGAATGGGAGGGCATAGAGCAGGAGAAATAGCAAGTTCTATGGTAGTAACTCATTTAGGATCCAGATTTGCTAATCTATCAACAATAGGAACAAAATTTGATGCAGTAAATTGGTTAAATGAAAATATAAATACGATAAATACAAATATATTAAAATATACAGAAGAAAACCCAGAATCTACTGGTATGGGTACTACAGTAGTACTCGCATTACTTACAAATGATTTTTTAATATTTGGAAATATTGGAGATTCAAGTGGATTTGTATTTAAAAATAATAAGTTACATAAAATAACAAAAGACCATACATTAGTAAATCTATTAGTTGAAGCGGGAGAATTAGCACCTGAAGAGGCTTTAAACCATCCTAAAAAAAATGTTCTAATGAAAGCACTGGGTACAGAGACAAAACAAGTATTAGATATATTTGATGTCGATAGAAGTGTAGATGCAATAATGCTTTGTAGTGATGGTTTAACAAATATGTTAACAGTAGAACAAATAGAAAAAGTACTAAATGATGAAAATTTAAAAATAGAAGATAAATTAATTAAAATAATAAAGAAGTGTAATGCAAGAGGTGGAACTGATAATATTTCAATAGCATACCTTCTTAAGGACGGTGAATGAGTATGATTATGAAGGGGCAAAAAATTAATGATCGATACCAGATTATTAAAACAATAGGCGAAGGTGGTATGGCCAATGTATACTTGGCATATGATACAATTTTAGATAGAAATGTAGCAGTAAAAGTATTAAGAGGAGATTTGGCAACAGACGAAAAATTTGTAAGACGTTTCCAAAGAGAAGCACTATCAGCAAGTAGTTTAAGTCATCCTAATATAGTTGAAGTTTATGATGTAGGTGAAGATAATGGACTATATTATATTGTTATGGAATACATAGAAGGAAAACATTTAAAACAATTACTTAAAAAAAGAGGAAACTTAACAATTAGAGAAGTTGTAGACATAATGTTACAATTAACAGACGGAATGTCTGCAGCCCACGATTCTTATATAATTCATAGAGATATAAAACCTCAAAACATAATGATATTAGAAAATGGACTAATAAAAATAACTGATTTTGGAATTGCAATGGCACTAAATGCCACTCAATTAACACAAACAAATTCAGTTATGGGAAGTGTTCATTATTTACCACCAGAACAGGCATGTGGAAAAGGTGCAACAATACAAAGCGATGTATATTCAATGGGAATATTAATGTACGAATTACTAACTGGTTCTGTTCCATTTAAAGGTGATAATGCTGTAGAAATAGCATTAAAACATATAAAAGAAACAATTCCAAATGTTAAAGAGTTTAACAATTCTATTCCTAATAGCGTTGCCAATATAGTAAAAAGAGCAACTGCAAAAAATTTAAAAAATAGATATCAAGATGCAAGAGAAATGAATGAAGATTTAAAAACTTGCCTAGACGAATCAAGATTAGATGAAGACGAGTATACATTTTTATACCCTGAAATAGAAGAAGACAAAAAATCTAAAAAAGCAGTAACAGAATTAGAAAATACTAAAGTTCCAGAAGAAAAAAAACCAGAAGTAAAAGTAGAACAAATACTACCAGAAAGTGAAAAAAAACAAGAAAATAAATTATTATTAATTTTAGCAATAGTATTTACTGGCTTAATTATTATAGTAACAGCAATAGTATTTTTACTTCCAAAATTAACAGAAACAAAAGATGTAAAAATTCCTGATGTTAGTAATTTAAGTATAATCGACGCTGAAAATAAATTAGAAGAAGCAGGATTTAATGTTGCAACAGAAACAAAAGAAGCAACAAGTGAAGAAATAAAAGAAGGAAATGTTGTAAAAACAAGTCCTCAAGCTGGTAGAACAGTAAAAGAAGGTTCTACCATAACACTATATGTTTCTATTGGCGAAGGTGGTTACGTTCTTGAAGATTTAAAAGGGAAAAATTATATAGAAGAAAAAGCTATATTAGAAAAAATGTATAACTTATTTGTAGAAGTAATAGAAGATGAAGTAGATGATCCTAATAAATATGAAAAAGGTATAATATTAAGTACAGAACCAGAGGCAGGTACATTATTAAAAGAAGGAGACACTATAAAATTACACATACCAGATTCAAGTATAATATATCCAGACTTTACATCAGGAGATTATTCACTTAAAGAAATAGAAGAATTTGCAAATAAATATAGCATAGATTTATCAGTAGAATATACTGAAACAGCCGAATATGAAGTAGGTACAATTTATAAACAAAGTAGAGAAGCAGGTTCTACCGTAGTAGAAGGGGCTTCATTAAAAATATATATTGCAAGTGAAATAACTGATACAAGTGATTTAACAGATTAGAGGGTTTATGGAAGGTAAAATAACTAAAATAATTAGCAATTTATATACTGTAAGTAGTGATAATAAAACTTATGAATGTAGGGCTAGGGGTAAGATTAGATATGAAAAAATTACCCCTTTAGTCGGTGATATAGTAACATTTGATAACAAAGAAAATTATATACTAAAAATAAATACAAGAAAAAACTATTTAGATAGACCTATGATTGCTAATGTTGATAGTGCATTAATAATAACAAGTGTTAAAAAACCAGACTTATCTCTTAACTTACTTGATAAACAATTAACACTATGCATAGGAAATAAAATAGAACCCATAATCGTATTTACTAAATTAGATTTATTAAAAAAATCAGAACTAAAAAAAATAAAATTTCTAATAAAATATTATTCTAATATAGGAATTAAAGTAACAACAAATAGAAACCTTTATAAACTAAAAAGACTTATAAAAAATAAAACTCTAGTATTAACAGGACAAACTGGTGCGGGAAAAAGTTCTCTATTAAATAAATTAGATAAAAAATTAAATCTTGCTACAAATGAAATAAGTGAAGCACTAGGAAGAGGAAAACACACTACTAGACATGTAGAACTATTTAAATATAAAACATCATTTATAGCAGATACTCCAGGTTTTTCTTCTTTAGACATAACTAATTTAACAATAGAACAAATAAAATCTTCATTTATAGAATTTAATAATATAGTTTGTCCATACAAAGACTGTTCTCATACAAGAGAAAAAGAATGCAAAGTAAAAGAAAATGTAAATAATAAAAAAATATTAAAAAGTAGATATGAAAATTATTGTGAATTAGTGAGGTCATATGAAAATAGCCATATCTTTTCTAAAAAGTAAATATAATTTAAAAGAAACAATAAAAAAAATAAATAATACAAACGCAGACTATATACACGTTGATGTAATGGACGGTAAATTTGTTCAAAATACCTCTAATAATTATCTAGAAATAAAAGATATTTTAAAAGAACAAAAAAAACCACTAGACGTACACCTTATGACAAAAGACCCTATTAAATATATAATAGATTATAAAAATTTATCACCACATATAATAACTATACATTATGAAATAAATAAAAATATTGATGACTTAATAGACTTGATACATAGTTATAATATAAAAGCAGGAATAAGTATAAAACCTAAAACAAGTATTGAAGATATAGAAAAATACTTAGATAAAGTTGATAATGTACTTATAATGAGTGTAGAACCAGGCTTTGGTGGACAAAAATTTATGGATAGTGTATTATATAAAATTGACATATTAAATAAATTAAGAAAAGAAAAAAATTATAATTACATAATAAGTATAGATGGTGGAATAAATTATGAAACAAAAAATAAAGTAAAAAATGCTGATTTAATTATTAGTGGTTCATATATTTGTATGAGTGATAATTACCAAGAAAAAATAGATAGTTTAAAATAAAAAATAAGGTTTATTTAAAGCCTTATTTTAATTTGTTGTAAACCTCATCTATATCTATTAACGCTTGCTTATTTTTATAGGCAGGAATTATATGTAAATGATAATGTTTAACAACTTGATATAGCCCATAATTATTTACTAATCTTACTCCATCAGCATTTAATTTTTCATATATTAAATCTTTCATCTTTTTTGCTATTTTATTAATATAAATTAAAATTTCATCATCAAGTTCAGTAAAATCAACATAATGTTTTTTAGGAATAACTAACATATGCCCATTTTGACTAGGATCAGTGTCCATAATTACAATTACTATATCATCTTCGTATACTTTTCTAGTAGGAATTTCTCCATTAATTATTTTACAAAAAATACAATTATTCATTATATCACCTATTATTATTTTATCATAAACTTTATATAATTAATATAAATTATTTTTTATTTTACTATTATAACTCAACAAACTAAAAAAATAACAAATAATTAAATCTTGATATATTATTTTTATATTATATAATATTATAAGAGAAAGGAGTAAGGTTTATAATAGTTAATTATAAAAACATTAACTTATTATTTAACTAAAACAGGGTGGAAAAAATATGTTAATTAATAATAAAAATTACAAAATAAATAGAAATACAGCAAAAGTAACTAAATGGGACAAACTATACTGTGAAACATTAAAAGAAATAATAGAAACAGGTGAATTATGTCCAAATAGAACTGGTATTGAAACATTGTCTATTCCTCACGCATACTTTAAATTAAATGTTGATGAAGAATTTCCAATGTTAGAAACAAAAAAACTTGCTATAAAAAATACAATTACTGAATTATTATGGATTTACCAAGCACAAACTAACGATATAAAATGGTTACACGAAAGAAATAACCATATTTGGGATGAATGGGCAATAGATAATGATGGAATATATAGAATATATGACCCATTTTTAAAAGAAAATAATGGCAATATTGTAGAGGTAAAAGATATCTACGGGAATAGTTTAGATAAAACCAAATTGGGAAAAAAATTATATGCAGAAAGTAAATATCAAGATAAAACTATAAAAGAAGCAATATATTTTGGAGAAAAATATAAAAATACAATAGGTACTTCTTATGGGTATATAGTTAATAAAACAAAAGAATTTGATAACGTATTAAACACATTAAAAACAAATCCTAGAAGCAGAAGAATGGTTGTGTCACTAAGACAAGCAGATTACTTAAAAACAGGAGTACTAGAACCTTGTGTATGGGCTCATACATATAAATTACATAAAGGAAAACTAAATAGTAACGTAACAATAAGAAGTAATGATATGCCATTAGGGAATCCATTTAATGTTACACAATACGCTATATTATTATCAATACTTGCAAAAGTATCTAATTTGAGCGTTGGAGAAATATCATTTGATATAGCAGATTGCCACCTTTATATAAATCAATTAGAAGGAATTAAACTACAACTATCTAGATATGATAAATTAAGTAAATGGGAAAAATTTATAGAAACCCATAATGATAACGAAATAGAAAAAGAATATATAGATTTAATAAATAGAAGAAAATACTTAAATGATAAAATTTTAAAAAGCTCATTCCTAAAACAAGACTATAGTAATATTATTGAAACTTTAAATGAAGAAATTATGTGTTTAGAACACTTAATAACAAGAGAAAATCCTATTCTCTATATTGCACCAGATAAAGATTTCTACGAATTTGATAATAAAAAAGATAATAAAGATATTAAAGTATTAAAATATACATCTTTACCAACAATAAAGATGCCGGTAGCTCAATAATGGAAAACTTAATTCTAATCGGTGCAATAGGAAAAAATAATGAATTAGGAAAAAACAATCAATTAATTTGGTATTTACCAGAAGATTTAAAATTTTTTAAAGAAACTACAATAAATCATACTATAGTAATGGGATATAATACATTTATTTCACTTCCAAAATTACTAGTAAAAAGAAAACATATTGTATTAACACATAGAGATATAGAATTACCAGTTGGAGTAATAAAATTTAATTCTAAAGAAAGTGTTATTAATTATGCAAAACAAAATAAAGAAGATATTTTTATTATAGGCGGAGAAAGTGTTTATAAAGAATTTATAAATGATTCAGATAAAATGATAATTACTGAAATTAATGCAGAAGATAAAAATGCTGATGCTTATTTTCCAAAATTTAATCATAACGAATGGAATAAAAATGTAATAAATGAATTAGAATATAATGGTATTTCTTATAAACACATACTTTATAAAAGAAAAATATTAGAGAAAAAATGATAAGATTAAATGTAATAGCAGTATTTGATAAAGACTTAAAATATACATTAATGTGTAAAAGAGCAAAAGACCCATATAAAGGAATGTATAACTTTGTAGGAGGAAAAGTAGAAAAAGATAATAGTTTAGAAGAAGCATACAGAGAATTGTACGAAGAAACTAATATAAGTAAAAAAGATATAAAAATAATACACTTAATGGACATATTTTATTATCAAAAAAATTTTGAATTAGAAATATATTATGGAATATTAAAAAATGATGTTAACTTAATAGAAGAAGTAAATAAATTAGAATGGATTAGTACTAAAGATAATTTTTTCAACATGACTAAATTTGCAGGAGAAGGTAATATAGGTCATATAATGGAACAAATAAAAATAGATATACAAGAAAACTTATAAATTGATATAAGTTTTTTTCACTTTTTGGGCTTAAAACACATAAAATGTTATGAGGAGTGATATAATGGCTTATTTTAAAGAAATAGTAACTAAAGCAATAATAGGAAAAGGTAAAAAAACTACTAATTTAGAACATTCAGTAGAAACAGAAGATAGTATTAATACAGTTTTAGGTTGTTGGGTAATTAATCATACATTTAGTGGAATAAATAATAACGGAAAAGTAATGATTAATGGTAACTACGATATAAATATTTGGTATTCATATGATAATAATACTAAAACTAACGTATTAGTAAGAAGATTTACTTACCAAGATATAATGAATGTAAAAATTAAAGAAAATGGAGAATTTTCAAATACTAGTGAAATAATTGTTAGATCTTTAAATCAACCATCTGTTACTGATGTTTCTGTGGATGGAACAACAATAAAACTTTCAGTACATAAAGAAATGGGTGTTGAAATAGTAGGAGATACAAAGGTTAGAGTTAGTGTAGAAGATGATTTTGAAGATTACGAAGAAATAATTGATGAAGAAGAAATAGAAAATAACGAAGGATTTACAAAAAATGATTTAACAACTGATAATATGGAAATTAACGAAGAATACTTAAATTAAAAAAATTATTGAAATATATAATTTTTTTTTATAAAATACTTTAAGGAAGTGAAAATATGAAATGTTGTATTTTAACACTAGGATGTAAAGTTAACTCCTACGAAAGTGAATATATAAAAGAAAAATTTAAAGAAAATAACTATGAAATAGTAGACTTAAAAAATAAACCTGATGTTACAGTTATTAACACTTGTACAGTAACAAATCAAAGTGATTCTAAATCAAGAAAAATGATTAGACTTGCAAAAAAAACTAATCCAAATTCTATTATTGTAGTATGTGGTTGTGCAGCAGAACATCATAAAAATAATATTATAGATGATGAAATAGATATACTAATAGGGAACTATAATAAAAGTAAAATAATAGATTACGTAAAAGAATATATTAATAGCAATAAAAAAATAAATACATTTACTGATATGACAAAAGTTGATTTTGAAGATATGAAAATAAATAACTTCTTAAATAAAACTCGTGCTTTTGTAAAAATACAAGATGGATGTAATAATTTTTGTTCATACTGTATAATTCCATACATGCGTGGAACTATTAGAAGTAAAAATATAGATATTGCATACGAAGAAATAAAAAGTTTAGTTAATAACGGTTACCAAGAAGTAGTATTAACAGGAATACATACAGGAAGTTATGGAACAGGAGAAAACTTTGACTTAGTAGATTTAATAAAAAGAATAAGTATGTTAGACAAACTAAAAAGAATAAGAATATCTAGTATAGAAATAACAGAACTAAATGATAAATTCATAGAAGAACTAAAAATTAATAATAAAATATGTAATCATTTACATGTACCAATACAAAGTGGTTCTAATAGAATATTAAAACTAATGAATAGAAAATATAACATAAATGAGTTTATAAATATAATAAATAAAATAAGAAAATTTAGACCTAATATGAATTTTACTACTGACTTAATAGTAGGTTTTCCTACAGAAACTAATACTGACTTCTTAAAAACAATAGAAAATTTAAAAAAAATAGGTTTTTCTAAAATACATACATTTCCATATTCAATAAGAGATAATACTCCTGCATCTACCATGAAACAAGTAGATGATAAAATAAAAAAAGAAAGAGCACATAAAATACTAGAACTATCTAATGAATTAGAAAATAAATACTATAATAAATTTTTAAATAAAACACTAGATGTATTAATAGAAGAAAATAAAGATGAGTACTCTATAGGGCACACTGATAACTATATTAAAGTACTTATAAATAATAAATTAGAACATAATAAATTCTACAAAATAAAAATAACTAGTATTGTAAATAATATAGTAAAAGGTATAATAGAAACTTGATTTTATTATACCTTTTTTATATTATTAATATAGGTGAGGATATGAAAGAATATGAAATATCTAATAATGACAAAGTACTAGGTACTATAAATCTATTTGAAAATAATATAAATAATAACATAAAAAACTCAATAATAAATTATAATAATAAATCAAAATATAAAATATTAAAAGATATATATTTACAAACATATAAAATAACAATAAATATAAATAATATAGATGAATTATATAATATAGTATCAAAATATAAACAAGATAATATATCTGAAACAATAGAAAAAATTAAAGAATATAATAAACTAAAAACAATAAAACCTAATACTATATTAAATTTAATACTTACAAAAAATGAAGTAGAATTATTAGGAATAGATATAAATAACATAAACTTAGATAGCTTATTAAACTCTAAAATATACTTTATAAAAAATGTATTAGAAAATAATAATATAAATAATATAGAAATAGAATTAAATAATATCATAAATACTTATAATAATATAAAAAACAGTAACGAATATGAATTCTTAACAGATGAAGAATTAGAAAATAAATTAAAAAGTTTAATATCTCAAACTAATAATTTAATAAATATTATTGAAAACAATACTTCATATAAATATGAAAAAGATTTTATAATTCCAATAAAAATAAGTTGATAAAAAACTTGCGTACTATTAATTTAGTACTTTTTATTTGATTTTTTTAACTAACTTAACTATAATAAAACTAGGAGTAAAATATGAAAGAAAGTAATATAACAAATCTATTAACAACAGATTATATATATTTACCATATAATAATATGAATTTACTAATTAAAGATGGTGAATATGTTTATAAAAATGATTTAATAATGTACAATGAAACAAACAAAATATATAGTACTGTATCAGGAAAAGTATTAGGGCTAACTAATATACAAAATAAAAAATATATTGTAATAGAAAATGATTACAAAGATAAAATAAAAAAAAGAACTAATAAAAAAAATATTAATAACTATACAAAAGAAGAATTATATAATTTAATAAAAGAATATAATATACTTGATAACTTTGATATAAAAAGTAAAGTATTAGTAATAAATGGAATAGATAAATTTAATCAAGATATAACTTATAATACTTTAATAAAAGAATATACTACTATAATTCTAGACTGTATAGATGCACTAATAGAAATAATGGGAATAAAAAAATGTTTTTTTGCAGTATCAAATAATGATAGTGAATGTATAAATATATTAGTAAATAATATGGGAACATATCCTAAAATAGATTTAAAATTATATAATAATGATAATATAATAGGTAATAAAAAAATACTAATAAATAAACTAACTAACTATAAAAATAAAAATTATAATATACAATACTTAAATATAATAGATGTAATTAATTTATATAATTTATTAAAAAAACATATACCAAATACAACTACTTATATAACATTAGCTGGTAATTTATTAAATTATAAAAAAGTATTACATATTAATTTAGGAACTAATCTATATGATATATTAAAAGAATACAATATAAATGATTTAGATAATATGATAATAAATGGATTACTATCAGGTAAAAAAATAACTAATCCAAATTTTATAATAGATAATAATATTAAAAGTGTTTATATAGAAAAAATAGAAGAATATAAAGAAATAGAATGTATAAATTGTGGATTATGTACTAATATTTGTCCAGTAAATATTAATCCAAAATATATGTATTTTAATGATGATAAAAAAAGTAAAAAATATAAAGAAGAATGTATAAATTGTGGTATGTGTTCATATATATGTCCATCTAAAATAAATCTAACAGAAAGAGGGAATAAGTTTGATAAAAAGTAATAACTCTATAAAGAAAATAACTATAACTTATTTAATAAGTTTAATACCTTTAATTTTATTTGGACTATATAAAAATGGAATAAGTTTATATATAAAAGGATACATTGGTATGCTTGAAATGTTTAAACCATTACTATTACTTTTATTAGGTAGTATAATTGGTATTAGTGTAAATATTATTTATGAAAAATATATAAAAAAAAGCAAAAATAATTTAATAGATATTATATTTAGTAGTTTTCACCCAATATATGGAATATTAATTTCTTGTATATCAAGTATAAATACTAATATAATATTATTTACTATTATTACTTTTATAATATTATTTATATCTAAATTTATAAATTTAAAAATAAATCTTATATCTTTAACAAGTCTTATAATATTTTTTATAATGAATATAGCAAATAAATTTTCTTTTTTAAATATATATGAATCTAGTAATAATTTTAAAATGGATGCTATAGATTATTTATTTGGTAAAGGTAGTGGAGGAATATTTACAACAAGTATATTATTATTAATTATAAGTTTTATAATATTATATAATTCAAAAGTATATAAAAAAAATATACCTATTTTGTCAACAATAACATTTACTATATTAGTAATTATATATTGTATTATAAACAAAGATATAGGAAATATAATGAATATGTTATTTACTAATGGAATATTATTTTCATTTATTTATATAGCAACTGATCCTATTAGTAGTAGTTATACTAAAATAGGAACTAATATATATAGTATAGTTGTAGGAGTACTTACATTCATATTTTATTTAATAAACCCAGCATTATCTAGTTTAGGTGGTATATTAATAGCAAGCATATTTAATAGTTTGATTGATTTAAAATTCGAGTAAATTAGACATATTGATATAGTATTATATAAATGGTGATAAAATGAAAATAAAAGTATTTGATGAAAGTCATGAAAAAGATTTGGAAGCATCTTTAAATGATTTTATATTAGAAAAAGATATCGTAGATATTAAATTTAATGTTGCTGTAGCAGTTTCTGGAGAAGAACAAATATATTGTTTTTCTGCATTAGTAATGTATAAATAATATACATTTTTTTTATAAAAAAACTTACAAAAGTAAGTTAATTTAAACCATATACATATTATTATTATAAGAATTATCTATATCTTTAGAAGTACTATAATTACTTGATAGTTCACTCTCTAATTTATTTAACCTTGTTTCAATTCTATTGATTTGTCTTTCAATTTTTGATATTCTAGAATCAATATCAGATGTATAATTATTATTCATATTATTTTGAGTCATACCATTATTTGGCATTGCACCAGTATTTTGCATTATACCATAATCTATTGCTGGTCCAGAATAAAAAGATGACTGACTTGCAACTTGATTTGGGTACATATTAGGCATCATAGGTTGTATATTATTATATGCACTCATATTATATTCAGAAAAAAATGAATTCCTATCTTTTTTCAATTTCTTCTCCTCCTCGTTATTATTATATGCAAAAACAAAGGAAGTGATATTATGCGTTTAAGAAATGTAAAAAATGCTATTAATATAGTAAATAATTCAAAATATATTATAACTAACCCAGAAAGTTATATAGGAAATTATAAAAAAATATTTAACAATAATAATCCAATAAACATAGAAATAGGCATGGGAAAAGGAGATTTTATTATTGGAATGGCACAAAAATATCCTAACATAAATTTTATTGGAATAGAAAAATACGAGTCAGTATTAGTACGTGCCATTGAAAAATTAGATAATATGGATTTACCAAATTTAAAATTAATTAGAATAGACGCTATTAAGATTGATGAGATTTTTCATAAAGAAATTAATACAATATATTTGAACTTTTCAGACCCATGGCCAAAAAAACGTCACGCAAAAAGACGTTTAACAAGTTCTATATTTTTAGATTTATATGATAAAATATTTATTAGTAATCCACATATAATACAAAAAACAGATAATTTAATATTATTTGCATCAAGTATAAAATCATTAAGTAAGTATGGTTATATATTTGAAGAAATAAGTTTGGATTTAGCCAATGAGGATATAGATAATGTTATAACAGAATACGAAAATAAATTTATGAATAAAGGTATTAAAATAAATTATTTAGATGCAAAAAAATACTTGAAATGATATGAAACTCGTTTCTATTTTGTCTAAGAATGGGGTTCATATCAAAGTAAGACTTCATAAATTAATTTATTGCACGGGCTTATTTGATAATTCAAAATTTAAAATATCTTCATCTACTAACATATTATAAATATTATAAGCTTTAATGTTATAATCTTTAATTATTGAATTAATATTTTTTAAACTAGATACTATAGGAATATTAGTATTTTTTTTAATATTATTAATATACTTTTTACCTATACTATTAAATCCTAATAATCTAATATATTCATTATGATTAATATTATTTTTATCCTCTTTTTTTAAACCAATTAATATGTGTATAAACATTCTATTAATTCTATTATATGTATATCTTTTAGTTTTTACGCTTTTTATTAATTCCTCTAAATTATCACAATTATTAATTACTTTTTTTAATCTGTTTTCAATCCCCTCATCAACAGTTAAATATTGACTTAAATTATCATCATTTAATATTTTATATTTTAACAAATTAAAATATAAATCATAATTTATTCTATTAATATATTTAGTATCACTAACAAATTTAGATATATCTATATTATTTTTAATTTTTTCTCTAATATTACTAGCACTAATAATATTGTTATTACTTTTATTATCATGATAATCATTAGTTCTTTTAATAGTAATTGGTTCTATATTATATTTATTTTTTAATATAGTTTTTATGTAAGATAAACCTAATAAATCATTAGGAGTATTAATATTACTGCCTATAGCAATATTTAGTGCAGTTGGGTAATTAACCCCCTTATTTAATTCTTTTTTAACAATTAAGTTATAATCGTCATTTAATTGTTTGTTAGCATAGTATTTTAATTTATTAATATCATTACATTCACTACCAAATATAATTTTATTTACTCTTAATTCATTTAATATTTCTATAGATGCCTCACTAAATATATCAGCTGAATTACTTCCAAAAATAAAAGGCAATTCTAATACTATATCTACATTATTTTTTAATGCTAGTTTAGTTTTAGATTCTATACTTTCAATACTTATTTCACCACGTTCTAAAAAATAACCGTTTAATACTAATATAATTATTGAATTAGGGTACATTTTTTTTATTTTATTAATATGATATATATGTCCATTATGAAATGGATTATATTCTGCAATTATACCAATTATATCCATTAAATCACTTCCTAAAAACAAATTTATATTACTATATAATATAATGTAAGTCAATTATACAAATATAATATATACTATTGAATATATAACATATATATGATATATTTTTATATAGATACATTTTATTTATAATCTTATTTATTTTTATAATAATCACCAATTTTATAAAATATATAAGTTTTAAAATGTATCTTATTTTTGGTTATATAGAATAAAATATACTATGAATAATATAATATATTTTTTTATTAGTACAATATTTATTAGTATATCAAGCATATATTTTATACTTTACTTAAACTTATTTAATATTGGTTATAATTTATTTGAGTACTTATTTTTTTGTTTAAAAAGAATAGAATGTTTATTATTTATACCAGGGGTATTTATTTTATATAAAATATATAAAAATAGAAGTTAATTTGCTTGAATAATAATTATAAGTAATATAAAATATAACTTAGGAAGTGGTATAGATGAAACAAATAACTCTTTTGCCAGCAGACATATATAAAGTTATTAATAGAACAATAATTTCTGAATATGATAAAAAAGTTATTATTAATTTATATCAACCTATAATAGGCCCACTTGCTGTAAGTTTATATTTAACATTTATAAGTGATTTAGATAAATTTGAAAAAGAAAGTATAATATATTCACATCATCACTTAATGGTAAACTTAAAAAATGGCTTAGACGTAATAAAACAAGCAAGAGAATCATTAGAAGCAGTAGGACTTATTAAAACATTAGTAAAAGTTAATGATAATCAAAATAATTATATATATGAATTATATAGTCCACTAACACCAATAGAATTTTTTAATCATCCAGTATTAAATATAATTTTATATAATAATATAGGTGAAAAAGAATATAATTATTTATTAGATTTTTATAAAAAAAATAATTTTGATTTAAAAGATTATGTAGATATTTCAAAATCTTTAAATACTACTTATAAAAGTATTAATAATATAAAAAATAAAGAAAATTTACAAAGTAAAGAAAAACTAAGTGTTAATGCAGATAACGTTATTGATTTTGATTTAATAATATCTAGTATACCTAAAAATATACTAAGTGATAAAGCTCTAAATAAAAAGACAAAAGAATTAATAAATAATTTATCTTTTGTATATGATATAGATAATTTAAGAATGATAGATTTAATACGTTTATCTATAGATGATAATGGTATGATTAATAAAAATAATTTAATAAATAATATTAGAAAATATTATGATTTTAATAATAATGGTAATCTACCAACACTAATATATAGAACACAGCCAGAATATTTAAAACAAAATTATAATGATTCATCTAATAGAGGTAAAATGTTATATGTTTTTGAAAATACTACACCGTATGATTTTTTAATGGGAAAATATAAAGGAGTAAAGCCAACTAATAGAGATTTAAAATTATTAGAATATTTAGCAGTTGAACTTAATATGAAACCAGCAGTTATAAATGTTTTAGTAGATTATGTTTTAAGAATAAATGATAATAAATTAAATAGAAACTATATAGAAACTATTGCAGGACAATGGGTAAGAAGTAATATAGAAACTGCCGAGGCTGCTATGCAAAGAGCAGAAAAAGAACATAGAAAAAATAAAACAAAAGTATTTACTAAAAAAACAGAAGATATACCAGTTTGGTTTAACGAAAAAAATGAAATAACTGAAATAACAGATGAAGATAAAAAAGAATTAGATGATTTATTAAAAGAATTTAGGTGAGAATATGAAAGAATTTAACGAAACAATAAATTTAAAACAAACTATTGGTATAGATAACTTAAAAAGAGATTATATAACTGCATTAAAAGATACTAAATTTAAAAAGTTAGTAAATAGATTAAAAATCGATGACGAAATAGGAATGAAATATACTTCTAAATTAGAACATACTGTAAAAGAATTAAATAATTGTGAACAATGTCGCGGTTTAGTAGAATGTAAAAATTGTGTAAATGGGTGTGTTTACTACCCAGAAAAAAATGAAAACAAAATAGATTTTAACTATGTTGCTTGCAAATATAAAAATCAACTTCTAAAAGAAAAAAATAAAAATAAAACTATTGCTTTTGGAATAAGTGATTATTTAAAAAATGCTAGTATGTCTGAAATAATTAATGATGATAAAAAAAGAATAGAATTAATAAAATGGGTAACTAACTTTTATCATAATTATCCAAATGAAAAAAAAGGTTTATACTTACATGGTTCATTTGGGTCAGGTAAAACATACATTGTTGCTGCTTTATTAAATGAACTTGCAAAGAAAAATTATCAAACAGTAATGATTTATTATCCAGAAATGTTAAATAAATTAAAATCAACATTTGATACTGAAGAATCTTTTACAGAAACTTTTGAATTAATTAAAACTAGTGAAATATTACTTATAGATGATATAGGTGCTGAAACAGTAACAAATTGGTCAAGAGATGAAATACTAGGCACAATTTTACAATACAGAATGGAAAATAACTTAACAACGTTCTTTACATCAAATTTAACAATAGAAGAATTAGAAATACATTTAAGTTTAACTAAAAATAACACAGATAAAGTTAAAGCAAGAAGAATAATAGAAAGAATTAAACAACTAACAACAGATATTGAATTAATTAGTAAAAATCGAAGAAACTAAGGTCAATTTTTGTTAGGATATTCGAAATGAATATTCGAAATTAGTAAAATTATATTACTTTTGTAAAAGATTATATTAAAAAAATGAAATTATTGTACAAGACTAAAATGAACTAGCGGTCTTGACAACATTTTCATTTTTTTATTTTTTTTAAATAACAAAAGTAAAACATAATTATCTATTATTTATTATCATATCTTTCATATTTAATTCTGATATTGGTATGTGATATAAATTTAATAGGTCTAAAATATAATCACCTAATTCTTCTTCTAATGCCTGTAATGGAGTTTTATAATCTAATTTTTTTCTTGGATAATTGTTTAATCTGTTTATAATATCTATTAGATTATCACTAGTTAAATTTGTTATATCATATCCCTTACTAATTAACCATCTTAATAATATATGATTGTTTTCAATATGAGGTTTTTCGTAAGATGAATATGTATGAGTGTAGTGAACATCTAATCTTTTATTTAAATCTTTATGAATAGAAGTTTCTAATATAGTGAAATCTGTAAATTCTTGCCCGTTGTCTGGTATAACTTTTCTAAATAGAACATAAAAATAACAATCTAAAATATCTTCTAAATTATCTAAAACTTTTCCTATTTCTTCTTGTGTTTTATTTGGAATTTTATATGCAAGCATTAAAGAAAAACAAGGAATCATAATTGTAAATAATAAATCACCACCTTTAATTCCTTCAACAGTATCAAATTCTGCTATTCCTAATGGTCTAATATTTCTTTCTTCTTCTGTAAGATTTTCTATACTTCTACCATTTAATTGGTGTCCTTTAACAGTGTTACGCTTCTCAGTATTACTTCCGTATCTAACTCTTCCAACTTTTTTTCTTAAATCTAAATTACAACAATTAAATAAACCTTTATCAATCCAAGAATATAAAGAAGATGCTGCGGATTTATATATTTTATACTTATCTGGTAAAGTATTCATAACAACATCAGGAGATATACCATTTTTAATTCTATCAGAAATATAATCTTTGAAATCTTGTGGAAATGATTCTACTTTTGTAAATTTTTGTGATCTTTTTTGAATTGCATTATGCATTTTAATTGCAGTTTCTGCATGATATTTTATTTTAACTTTTTTACATTTAAAATATAAATCACAACCATTACAAACATGATGATTTTTCTTTAATAAATCACACTCTATAGTTACTTTATATTCAGGGCATATTTGTAATGCTTTGGTACAATATTTGCATTGAGAACATTTAATGTTATCGAAGATATTTTCACATAAATATTTTTGATGACAATTTTCTTTGTTAAGACAATTTCTGCAACTTCTAGCTTGACCAAAGTAAGAAGAATATTTTTTCACTTCCAGTCTAATAGTGGCTTCAGTTCTATTAAGAAGTTTACCAATTTCAGTATAGCCTTTTTTCTGATTTAAATATAATTCAATATTTGCTAGTTCCAAATCAGATAAATTTTTGTTAGAATAATTACGACCCATATATAACCTCCGTTGTGTAATTTTTCTTGACAAGACATATTATACAATAGGTTATATAGGGTTATTATTATATTTCGAATATCCAAACTGAAATTTATATTAAATTCGAATATCACAATAAAAGTTCACAAATCGAAGAAACTAATTTACTTCGATTTTTTTTAATGTTATAATTTGTATGATAGGAGTTATAATTATGGAAAATAAATCTTTTTTAAGTAAATTTATATTTTTATTAATTATAATTATTCTAATAGCAATAACTATATTTTTTATATTAAATAAAAAAGAAGTAGAGTCCAATTTAAAAGATTTAGAAATAATTACAAGTATGAATGTAGATACATTTGATGAAGACGTATACATATATAAGATGGAAAATAATACGTTATATACATCCCCATATTTTTATAATAATTACTATTTAACAAATAATACAGTTAATTTTGATAAATATCAAATAGGGGAAAATACAAAATTTTATTTAAAAAATTTAACTAATACTGAAAAAGATATAAATAACGTTAAAGTTAGTTATGACCCAATAGATAAAGATGAATTTAATTACTTATTAAAAAATTATTCATTACTAAAAGTATACATATGGAAAAATAAAGATGATAATTCTTGTAAAAATGTTTTACTTTATTCATCAAATAATATCCCATTAGAAATAGAGCGCTATTAATATGAAAAAATATAAAACATTAATTTTATTTATAATACTATTTATATTTAATTTTAGTATAAATTATTTTGCAATAAGTAATAATGATTTAATATGGAATTATGGTTTTTGCCATAATGTCGCTAATGGTTTAAAAATGTATCCAGACTTTAATATGGTCATAACTCCTTTATATCCAACTATATTTGGAACACTTATGAAATTACTAGGAAATAATATGATTATATTCTTTCTAACTAACGCAATTATTCCAACATTATTATTTTATATAGTTTATAAATATTACAAAAAATCTTTTATAGAAATAATTATTTTAGTCTCTTTTGTATCAAATCCTAATTATAATTTATTATGTTTATTATTTTTATTTATATTATTTATATTAGAAGATAAGAAAAAAAATGATTATTTAATAGGTATAATATTAGGTTTAACTTTTCTAACTAAAAGTTCTATGGGAGTATTAACTTTAGCATCAATCTACTATATAAAAGATATAAAGAAGATATTAAAAAGATTTATAGGTTTCATAATTCCTAATATATTATTTATAATATATTTTATAATTAATAAAAACTTATTAGATTATATTAATTATGCTTTTGGTAGTCTACTAGACTTTGCTTCAAAGAATGCAAGAAGTGGAGTAGGTTTAATAATATTTATTGTTTCATTAATATATATCATATATTTATATAGAAAAAACAAAGATATAAAATTATTATATATACTCTTTTTTCAAATAATGAGTTACCCAATATTTAATTTAATACATATAATATATAGTTTAATACCTTTAATATTTTATATAGTATTAAATACTAACAATAAAATATATAATAAATATAAAAAATATCTAGTAATAATATTAATTTGTCCAATATTATCATTAATATTTCAAAATATATTTATAGATATGGAAGAAGGAACTAATGCTTTAAAATATAAATTAGTTGAAAAAAAATATATTGATGATGCTAATATAATAAAACAAGAAATAGATGACTTTAACAATACATATTTTATAATGTATGAAGCTTATTATAATAAATTATTATTAAATATTGATATAAATAAATATGATGTAATGCTTTCAGGTAATTTAGGATATAAAGGTGAAGAAAATGCAATAGAATATTTTGATTCTTTAAGTATGGGAACTAAATTTATATTATATAAAGATTATGAAGGAGGACAATTACCAAATAAAATTTATAATCATATAAAAAACAATTATAGATTAACAAAATCTTTTGATAAATATGAGTTATATATAAAATAGATATTAAAAAACAATATCTTTTTTTATATCTTTTTGTCGAATTGCTTTTAATAAATAAAAAAATGTCCTAGTATAGTATACCAGAACATTTAGGTTTTAGTGTCTACCTCTTTATATAAAAATATAAAAGGGGTAAATGGTAAATATATTATAAAAAATTAATTTGGCACACTACCGTTCAATCTTATTCAATAATATATAATAATTTTAAATATTGTTAGTTATAAAGTATCATATAATTTTGTAAAAAAAATAATATTTATTAATTTAAATTTAAGGTTACTATAATTGATAATAATAACATTAAAAATGTAAATATATTAAATTTTATATAAATTTTTTGAGAATTAACATTATTTGCAATTTTTGGTATTTATCCAAAAATTATTATGAATTCAAAAAAGTTACACAATGGTCATAGCTAGGATTAATCTTTGTATAAAAAATATATATTACACAATTAAATGTTAAAACAAAAATAGTACAAAATGTAAAATAAAAATAGTACAAAACGCAAAATAAATTTATAAATTTTTATAAAGTATAGTATAATATAAATAGGAGATGATTTTTAATGAAAAAATATTTACCTAGAATTGTTGATGATATTTTAAAAAATAAATTAGAATATATGGGTGCTGTTGTAATAGAAGGTCCTAAATGGTGTGGAAAGTCAACTACTGCTAAACAGTTTAGTAAGAGTGTAATAGAGTTGCAAGATCCAGATAAAAAAATTCAATATGATAATATTAGTGAAACGAAGCCATCATTATTTTTAGAAGGTGAAAAGCCAAGATTATTTGACGAATGGCAAATGTATCCTGTCATATGGGATTCAATTAGAACTAATG
>CALVZA010000024.1 GCA_944372415.1 uncultured Bacilli bacterium | reverse complement strand
AAATGAATTAATTATAAATAGTTTAAGTATTAATAAGTATGATACAACTATTAGAGAATACAAAAATACACCATATTTATATATGGAGTATTGGAGTTCCTAATCAATTTGGTCTAACATAGACAATATTTTTTGTCTAAATTTCATTTAAACAAAATAACTCGTCTATTTTAAAATTTATTTTTATATTTAAACAAGCATATTTTATACAATTTTGTCGAATATATTGTATTTATTTTAACATTTATTTATTATATAAAATCAGAACATTTAGGTTTTAGTGTCTACCTCTTTATATAAATATATGGAAGGGGTTTGATATTATTAAGTTTAAAACTTTTTTAATAAGAGTATTAGATAGAATAATAATCATATTATTAATCTTGCTTTTCCTCCTACAAGAGGCCTAAGTTTAGGTTAAAATAAAAGACACTGACAATTAAGTCAATGTCTATCAAAAACCAAAGGTAGACATTCAAAACTTGAATGTTCTACTTAATTAAAGTTTATCAAAAGTATTTGGCACTGTCAAATATTTTTTTGATAAGTGTAAAATTAGTATTGCTTAATTTCAAATAACCTTTATAACTTCCTAAACTTTTTACATATTTATCCTTATCAAATCTTTTTAAATTTCTTAACTCTCTAGTTATCCTTCTAATAGTTTTATTATTATATCTAATAATTAATTTATTATTTTTTATAATAAAGTTATATCCTAAGAAACTTATACCATTACTTAACTTATATATATTTGATTTAGAATTTATTTCTAACTTTAATTTATTAATTTCACTTTTAATTAATTTAAAAGTTTTTAATAGTTTATCTTTATCTGTATCTATAATCAATATATCGTCCATATATCTTATATAATATTTAAACTTTAATTTTTCTTTTATATAATGATCTATATCATTTAAATAAAATATCGCTAGTATTTGACTAGTCATATTGCCTATTGGTAAACCCTTACCATATTTATATAAAGGAATAGATTTAATTGTATTTATTTTTATTTCTTTTTCTTCTTTACTTATATTTAAACTATTAATATATTTTATTCTACTATCTTTTAAATAATTTATTCTTTCATTTATATATTTTTCATTAGTAGAATTTATAATTTCTTCTATAATATTTAAAGCACATTTATCTTTTATATATTTTTTTACTTTATTAATTAATATTTTGTGGTCAATATTATAAAAATATTTTTTTATATCTATTTTTAATATATATATTTCTTTATTTTGATATTTCAATTTATTAATATAATTTAAAAATTTATTAAAAGCATAACTACTACCTTTACCTATTCTTGTTGCAACATTAGTATCAATTAATTTATTTTCTAAAGATGGTAATAATATATACTTGCTAACCATATGATTAACTAATTTATCGCTTATATTTTCACTCATAATAATTCTAAATTTAGGTTCGTTAATTATAAATATATTATATTTATTAAACTTATAAGTTTTATTTTTTAACTTATATAATATATTCATAATATTAGTATTCAAATTTAAACCGAATTTATATATTGCTTTCTTATTATGACAATTACTTTTTATTTTATTGAATACTTCTAATGCATTATTATAATTTAATATATTATTATATAAATGTTTCTTTGATTTCATTATTAATACCTAAACTATATATTATATTTTTAACTTCAGTTAAGTACCTAACGCTAGATAAGAAACGTTTTTTGATTATTAAATTTTTACTATATATAATACTTAAGTAAAAATCTATCATCATAATATTAACTTTAGTTTCATTAATATATTTATTTCTGATATTACCTTTATTAATATTAAATCTAATAGTATTTTCTATAAGTTTATATATTTCATCATTTAATTTTATTTTTAATGAAATATAAGTTTTAGGTATAGGAGAAAGTATATATTGTTCAAAGTAAATAAGAAGTGTTTTTTCTTTATTCATAAGAATAAATCTATCATTCATATAATTACTCTTTCTATTTTTAATTATAAAATAATTACAATAGGTATAAAACGCCTTTTCAGTTTTCTTACTAACACATTTATACTTTGTAATTAAAGTATTTAGGCTGTTAACCAAGGAAATATGCTTGTTTCAGGTAGGCATTTCTCTACTATAGCATTTTTATGTTATGAGATAGCCATTTTTACCTACTGAAATTACGGGCGGGCCCTGTTAGTGTTATTCACATTGTTGTTGTTCACGTTATGAGACAAAATATATTATCAGACAAATATAGGCTTAAATGCCTATTTTTATTATATCTTCTTTTATATTTTGTCCAATAATAAAAGCGATATTCTTACTATCGCTCTGTATATATTACTAGTTTAGTTTTATATATTTAATAGTTCTTTTAATATATTTTCATCTCTTTTCCATATAGGAATATCTTTATTTTTCTTTATTGGATATACGTTTTCTATTACTTTTCTTTTAAGTTCAGTACTTATTTTTATATAATTTTGAGTTGTTTCTATACTTTCGTGACCTAAAATATCTTTTATATAAAATATATTAATCCCATCTTCTAATAAATGTATTGCACGAGAATGTCTAAATGAATGCGGAGTTATCTTTTTCTTAATACCACTTAATTTTGTATATTTGGTTATAATGTGAGTTACCATTTTAGTACTTGCTTTTCCCTTATTTCCTTTAAATAAATATTTTTCATTTTTTAAATTGTATACATCAATATATTTTTCTAATAATTTTTTTGTATTATTCATAATAGGAACTACACGTGTTTTATTTCCTTTTCCTGTAATTATAATTTTTGGATTATCATTTAAAAATAAATCTTTTATTTCTACATTTATTATTTCACTTACTCTTATAGCACTATCATAAAGTAATACTATAAGAGCATAATCTCTAACACCTTTATAACTTGATGTATCAATATTATCTAAAAATAATTTTAGTTCTTCTTTTGTTAAATATTCAAATACTTGATTATTATATTTTTTGTTTTTTATATTTAATATTTGTTGTACATTAAAAATTATTGTTGGTTCTTCTCTAATTATATATTTAAAAAATGATTTTATTACAGCTAGTCTTTGATTTCTAGTTTTTGTTGAATTATTTTCTTCTATATAATCTAAAAATTCTCTAATAATATCTTTTGTTACATTTTCAAAATTAATTTGATTTATTTTAAATTCTTTCTCTTTTATTAAATAATTTAGTAATAATTTAAATGTTGTTTTATAAGATAAAATAGTATGAGGACTAATATTTCGTTCTATGCTTAGATATTTGTTAAAATATTCATCTATATATTGTATTAACGATTTATTCTTCATATTCAAATTTATCCTTTACTATATCATTAAATATAATATTATTTGTTTTTCTGATATCTTGATAAGCATCTTGAACTAATCTCAAATACTTTTCTGTTGAAGAAATATTTTGATGTCCCATATAAGACATTAAATTTGGTAAAAAACTATAAATATCTTCTTTTTTATTTTGTGCTTCTATTAAATTATGCACTGCAAAAGTATGCCTTAAATCGTGTAAACGAGGACCAGTTTTGGTTCTCATTATTTTTGATTTAAACAATACTTTTCTAAATATAAAATAAATATCTTTTTGAGAATATTTATTTTTAGTATAAGGTTTTGTAAAATAAAAATCATCACTATTTTTATCATAATTATATTTTAAGTTATATTCATATAATTCATTATATAATTTCTCTTTAAACGAAATTTGTCTGTCTTTCTCGTTTTTTGTATTACTTAATAATATGGTTTTATTATTAAAGTCTATATCTTTTATTGTTATATTTAAACATTCTGAAATTCTAATCCCAGTAGAATATAACAAATAGAATATATTAAATATACAATCATTTTTTATCTTGTCTTTATAATATATTTTAGAGGTATTCAAAAAAATTTTTATTTCTTCTTTTGTGAATATATATGGTATAAAAGATTTATCTCTTCTATAATAATTGTTATAAATAATTTGACTATCATAATTATTATTATATAAATATATACTAAATTGTCTTAGCATACTAAAATAAGATTCTTTGGTTGATTCCTTTAGATTATCTATATTATTAATCCAATCAATAACTAAATCTTTATTAAATTTTTTATTATGAATATTACTATTAAATAAATACTTATCAAAATTTAACAATGTATATAAATCTCTTTCATGATAAAATCCACATCTATGTTTATATTCAAAAAAATCAATTAATTCTTTTTTATATATACTTTTAAAATTATTTTTATTCATATATATCCTCTAAAGATAAATTTGAAAGAGATTTATTATTTAAATTTATATATTGTGTTGTTGTATTTTTACTTACATGACCTAATATTGGTGTTATAATATCTAAAGAGGTTTTTGTTTTTAATAGATTCGTTGCAAGTGAATGTCTAAAACAATGTATACCTCTTTTTTGTTTGTCTTTTATTTTAGAATTAAAAATTATTTTATTAACAACATCATATAAATGATAATTATTTGAAATTTTTGTATATGGTGGCTTTAGAGTAATAAATATATATTTAGACTCACATTTAGGACGTTCATTATTAATATAATCTATTAAAGATTCTCCAATTTCATTTGTAAGTGGAAGTTCATTTGTTTCTTTTGTTTTTTGTTGAGTATAATTTATTATATTCTTTTTCCAATCTATATTTTCAAACTTTAGATTTTTTATATCAGATATTCTTAAACCATATCTTATTGCAAAAAGAAATATAGCATAATTTCTTTTATTACCGTTTTTAGCTTCTTTTAAAAATAAATCTATTTCATTAGTATCAAAAACATTTGGTAACTTTTTATGAGTAATTTTTTTCATTTTAGGGACAAGTATTTTTAAATCATCATATATAATATTAATATTATATAAATAATTTAAAAAATCTCTTAAAACCCAAAATCTTGTTTTAATCCAACTATTAGATTTGTTAGACATATCTAAATAATGATTAATTATTTTATTTACAAAATTTTTATCTATATCTGATATTTTATCTAATTTAAATTCAATGAATAAATTTAATAATTCTATACAATTTCTTTTTTTACTTTTAATTGTGCTATCACTGTTATAATTAGAAATACACTCATATATATAAGAATTAAAAATCTCTTTAAAGTTGTCAGGCACTAAAATATTTTTATTATTATTTTTTATTTTATAAATATAATTTTCAAAATCATTTAAAATAAAATTTGATATTAAAACTTCATTATATTTTCTTTTATTAATATTAGGATCATATTTTTCTTTTATAAAATCTAAATACTTTTCTTCAGTATAAATAGAGTTTTTAGATTTAGATTTTATATAATTTGAAAATTCATTCCAATATTTTTTAAAAAGATATGTTGTGTACATCGAAAATCCATATTCCATCATTTGTTTTTCTCGCATATATATTAATTCATTAATATCCATATTTACCATCTCCTTTATAACTAATAATATATACGAGAAAATATTATATTATTATCGGACAAAAAATCAAATATAATATAATAAAAATAGGCATTTAAGCCTATATTTGTCTGATAATATATTTTGTCTCATAATTTGAATTATTAGACATGTCCAATAATTCAAATTCCCACTGTTGTTCACGTTCATCGCGTTATCGTTGTTGCTATTGAAGTTATAGGGCGACAGAGAAGAAAATGTCGCATAACGAAAAAAGCGTCTCGCCTTATTATTAGCACTATTCCCTAAATAAAAATTTATTAAAAATTTTTATTCCTAAATTAATTTTTTTATATTTAATACTAACTCTAATAATTCATTATTGTTTAATTTATTAATCTCATAATTTTCAAACATTTTTTTAATTGAGTTAACTACATATTCATTATTATTTTCTACTTGTTCTATTATTTTATATTTTATGTTTTTTTCTTCAAATATTATTTTATATTTATTTATAGCATTTTTAGGGAAACCACACTTATCACAAAGGTTTGAAAATTTAGTTAGTTTAAAATTAAATAATTCATTTAGAATCATAGCGTCACTATCAAGTGCAATATAAAAATTCCCACATAGAAATAAATATATTGTATCACTACTCATAATTTTTAATTTTTCATATTTATCATATAATTTACTCATTTTTTATTAAAATACCACACCTTGCATCCTTCGGATGCAAGGATTCCCTTATTATCTTGATTTTTTATTTTTCTCGCTATCGCGCATTTTATTATTACTGAATTTTTTGTTTGTCCATCGAAAGGGTTTTCGATGGACAATTTTTAGATTAACAGATTACGGTCGTAGACTACGTCTACTTATTCTCCTTATTTTATTATGTACGCATTTCCAACTGTCCCATCTCCGCTTGAAATTTCTGCACCAGCGGCAAGAGAAACTGACGGGC
>CALVZA010000023.1 GCA_944372415.1 uncultured Bacilli bacterium | reverse complement strand
TTTTCTCTTAAATATTTCAGTCTATCATAAATTATCACACTTGTGGAACATGATGATGTATTTCTCTATGGCATACTCTTTCTATTGGACATTCATAAACTACTGGGCACTCCATACCAGGCATTGTAACATTACCATTGTATATCATACCTCTATCTTGATTATCTACACATCTAAAATTATACATATAAGTACACTATCCTTTCTAAAATATTTTATGAATATAATTAATAAATGTACTAGTATAATTATACTAATTATGACATACAAAAACCAATAGCACTGATAATACTATTGGTTCGAGTTTAAGAAAAATTGTAAAATTAGATATCATCTAACAACTAAATATTATCAGTATTTAGCACAACATCTCATCATTATGAGTTTTCTTTCTCAATTACAATTGCAATACCTAGATTTGATAAGATTTTATTTATCCTTTACATAAATAAATTTTCTATAAAAACAGTTTTCTTAAAATCAATCATAACATTAATAATTAATACCAACCTTATGCTCAATTTTAAAAACTAAAATTATAAATATAAACTTAACAAAAATACAAACGACTTTCTATAATTTAAAATTAAGAAATCAACTTTAAATTAATATAAAATTTATATTTATTATCTCTAGGTTAATATTATTATATTCTAATAAATTTTAAATGTCAACATTTTTTTTACAAATGTTAATTAAAATGTGAATTTTCATTTGAAAGTCAGTTTTATATTAAAAAACTTAAATAAATCTATTTATATTTTATAATAACTATGTTTTCTTATATCAAAGGAATTGTTAAATATAAAAAAATTAAAATATTAACACAAATAAAGTTTACCTTTATTTGTTTACCAATAAAAAAATTACAAGGAAACAAAAAAGTATCACTTATTTAGTAATACTTGCATCGTTTTTATCATTTGTGATGTATAGCTCATTTCGTTATCGTACCAAGCAACTATTTTTACTAGTTGTTTATTATTAACTTCTAAAACTTTTGTAGATAATCCGTCTACTAATGCACCACATTTTGCTCCTAGAATATCACTTGATACTATAGGATCCATTGTGAATTTAATATAGTCAGTTTGATTATCAGAAAATAATTTGTTTATTTCATCTGATGATGTATTTTTATTTAATTCTAAAGTTAAATCTATAACTGATCCATCTCCAACAGGGACTCTAAATGCTCCTCCATCTAATTTTCCGTTTAATTCAGGAATTACTTTGCCTATCGCCAAAGCTGCTCCTGTACTTGCAGGAATTATATTTAAGCTAGCTGCTCTACCACGTCTTGAATTTATTCCTTTTTTATGAGGAACATCAAGAGTAGATTGATCATTAGTTATTGCATGAACTGTTGTCATATATCCTTTTTCTATACCAAATTCTTTATTTATTAAGTTTACCACAGGTGCTAAACAGTTAGTTGTACAACTTGCAGCACTTATTACAGTTTCACTTCCATCTAATATATTATCATTTACTCCATAAACTATTGTTTTCATATTCCCTTTTGCTGGCGCAGAAATAATAACATGTTTAGCACCTGCTACAATATGTTTATACGCACTTTCTAACTTAGTAAATAAACCAGTACATTCTAATACTACATCTATATCTTCTTCTCTCCAAGGAAGTAAACTAGGATCTTTTTCGCTGTAAACCTTTATTTTTTTATTTTTAAAAATTATATAATCATCTTTAAAAGAAATATCATACTTAAAAAATGTTCTATGATTAGTATCATATTTTAAATAATAAGCTAGTTCTTCTGCACTTGTTAAGTCATTTATTGCAACTACTTCATAATCTTCAATTTCACTAATCAATCTAAATGCTAATCTACCAATTCTTCCAAATCCATTTATTGCTATTTTTTTCATATAATCTCTACCCTTCATTAAATTCTGATTTTCCAATAAATTCTCTTAATACGTTATCACTTGCTAAATATTCACTACTAATTGGAAAGAATATTTTTAAACTATCTAATAATCTTCTTGCCATTTCATAGTATGGACTATCCATTTTAACAGTATATAAAAGTGGTTCTACATATACTTTTAATACACCTAATTCATATATATAACTAGTATTTAATATTATATCTGCTTCATCTGTAAATGGAAATATATATTTTTCTTCCCCTTCTCTAACACTAGCCCATGTTGCTAAAGTTTTCTCTACACTAACTCCTCTTGTCCTATTATCTCTTACTATTCTTCTAATAAGTCTATTTTCTGTTGTAGATATATAATTATGTCTATCTAATGTAAGCGGTGTAAAAGGACTAACATAGATTTTATATTTATATTTTTTATCTATATTTTTACTTACTATTTCATTTAAACAATGTAATCCTTCTACTATTAAAATATCATTATTATTTAATGTTACTGGATCACTATTAAAGTCTTTTGAAGCAGTACTAAATGTATATTTAGGTAATACAACACTTTTACCATTTAATAAATCTATTAGCTGTTTTCTAAACAATGATAAATCTATTGCATTTAAACTTTCAAAATCTCTTTTACCACTTTCATCAATAGCTATTTCTTCTAATTCTTTATAATAATTATCTAAACTAATTTTAATAGTTTTTTTACCTAGTGCATTTAAAAATAATGCTAACTTCCTAGAACTGGTAGTTTTACCACTACTAGAAGGTCCTCCTAAAAATATAATTTTTTTCTTTAACTTTACTATATTTTGAGCAATATTCATTATAGAATTATCAACCATAATATCATTTTTCTTAATAAAATCTTCTATTTTTCCATCTGATATAATTTTATTTAAATCACATACATAATTAATATCTTGTTTATTTAACCACTCATTATATTTATTAAATTCAATTAATATATTTTTTTTGTGTACATATTCTCTTTTACTATCTATATTATCTATTAAAACAAAATCATTATTACTTAAATTAACTATTTTAAAATTATTTATTTCGTTAGTATTATTTACTATATTAGAATAAAAATAACTATATCTACCTAATAATTCGTTAAAAATAATAGTTTCGTTTATAATATCATTTAAACTTCTTGCTTTTTCTTCTTCGTCATATCTATTATAATAACTAACAGCATCTTTATTACTTACATTTATTTTTAATATAGGATAACCATCACTAATATATTCATTCATTTTATTAGTAATATTTTTTATATCATTATTTGTTACATTATGTTTAGTTAAAAATTTACCTCTAATACCAGTATCTAAACTATGACAAAATCTAACATCACAATTTAAAATTTCTTTAGTAACTATAATTAATAAAAATTTTAAACCAGCTTTTTCTTCTTTCATATTCTCCCTCTTTACTATTATAAGTATATTCTATCATAATTATAAATATTTTGTCATATTTTTTTTAGTATTATATTTGAAATTAAATATACAATATTAGTAGGTGATAATATGTTTATTCCAACAATACAAGAAACTACAAATAATGGAGAAAGAATATCTGATATATTTTCAAAACTATTAGAAAATAGAATTATATTTATTAACGGAGAAATAAATGATTCATTATCTAATTTAGTTATATCTGAATTACTTTATTTAGATTCTTTAAATAATAGTGATATAGAAATATATATTAATTCTCCAGGAGGAAGTGTAACTAGTGGCCTTGCTATTATAGATACTATGAATTTTATTAAAAGTGACATTCGTACTATAGTAACAGGTATGGCTGCCAGTATGGCTTCTTTAATACTTGCAAGTGGTACAAAAGGGAAAAGAATGTCTTTAAAAAATTCAGAAATAATGATACATCAGCCATTAGGTAATACAAGTGGACAAGCAACTGACATAGAAATACAAGCAAAAAGGATATTAAAGAAAAAGAAAATGTTAAATCAAATGCTTTCTAATTTAACACATCAACCAATTAAAAAAATAGAAAAAGATACAGAAAGAGATAAATTTCTTAGTAGTGATGAAGCATTAAATTATGGCTTGATTGATAGTATAATATAAAAAACTTCAAAAAACTTAAATCACTTTTTTATTATAACTATCTTTAGTTATTTCTAATGTTATAACTCTTTCATTATTATCAAACTTCTTTATATGAAAATCTTCTTTAATATCTTTAAATCCAACACCCATAAATAATTTTAAAGCAAATGTTCTATTATAAGAAATAGTATTAACTAAAGAATTTAAATTATATTCATCAAACGCAATTTTTAATAATTCTTTTAAAGCATCTTTTCCATACCCTTTATTTCTATATTTATATTCAATTATAACACCACAACTATGTTTTAATTTTTCTTCATCAAAATGAAAGTTTACATAACCAATAGGAATATTATCTTCTTTACTAACAACATAAGCAAAATATCTATTCTTATCATTTATTTGTCTTTTGTACCATTTTAAATTATCAAAACTATTAATACAACCAGTATCTTTTTCATAACCTTTTAAATTTAAATCATATCCAGCATTATAGTTCATAGTATAAGGATCTCTCAATATATATTCATAATAATCTAATTCATCAAAATTAGGTACATATAAAAATACTTTAGATTCATTTTTAGAATTTCTCTTTAAATATATAAATATTTCTTGGACTAATTTACTAACAAATTCACTTGATTTATATGCAGCAATATCTTCAAAATATTCTCCACCATTTGCCATATCAGATATTGTTCTAACCGCCAAAAAAGGTATATTATTTAAACTACATACGTGCGCAACAGAAGCGCTTTCCATATCGACACAACACGCACCAGTTTTAAGTAATATTTTTATTTTTAGTTCTTCATTTTGAATAAAACTATCTCCACTACAAATAGGTGCAAAATAATAATTAGTTATATTCATTTCATTTATAACTTTTTTTGCTATATTTAATAAAACACTACTTGCCTTTATTTTACCTTTATCAGGAACATAAGACTCCATTATACTTGTAGGATTAAAATCGTGATACGTTACATAATTAGATATTACCATATCCATTACTTTTAATTTATTATTAATTCCTCCTGCAACACCTGAATTTATAATTGCATCAACATTATATTTATCTATTATATATTGTGTCATAGCAGCACTATTAACTTTACCAACGCCACTCATAGTAACTACTATTCTTTTATCATTAAAAGTATTTACATATATATCTTTATTAATTTTATCTTTTTTTAAATCATAAAATTCAATTAATTTATCTATTTCATTTTGCATAGCACCAATAACACCTATTGTTGTCATATATTCACTTCCTTATAATAACATCTTATCATAAAACAAAAATAAATACTATTTAAAATAAAGAAAAAAGACCTCTAGGTCTTAATACTCATAAACTCCATGAATTTTTTCTAATTGTTCATTATTTAAATCATTAACTTCCCATTTATTATCTACTTTAGTTAAAGTAAAATCAATTGTATAATCTACTGTATTAGTAACATTCTCTAATTTACCTAACTTATAATCAGTAAATAATGATTTATCATAAACACCATCAGTTTTAAATTTATCAGGATTTTCTGATAAATAATTATTTGCATCTTTTTCTGCATTATAATAATCATATACTGTTATTTGTGCTGTTACTGTAGCAGTATCACCATCAATTTTTTCTTCTTTTATTTCATATTTCATATCTTTAAATTGTTTTAAATATACATCTTTATATTTTTTAGACTGTTCTTCTGTTAAATCTGATTCATTAATATAATCATCCAATTCTACTAATATTTCTTCATCATTAGTATTATACTTTGATAATAATCTTTCAACAGCACTAGTTGGAGTATTTCCTAAACTACATGCAGTAGTAAATAACATTATAAAACAGATAATAGATAAAAGAATTTTTTTTCTCATGACATTCCTCCTCAATATTACTATGTACAGAAAATATTGTTTTATACAATAAATTAATTAAGTAATATTTTAAAAAATTGGAAAAAACTTCCAATTATGCATATTTAACATTATGTTTTTTAATTTTTTTAATTTAATATTAGTTTTGAAAATGTTTTCCACTACTAACGATTTTTCCAAAGTTGTGGAAATAAGATTTTATACAAAAAGGTCAAACTATCAACAACTTTTTACCATATAACCCTCAAAAGTACTCAATAACTAACATTTAATCACCATTTTTTTAATAGAAAAAAAAGAAAGAACAACAATTCTTCCTTCCAAAATACATATTATTTTTCATCAAGTATATTAATAAATTTATTATATAATTCTTGACATTTATTTTTGTCCATTTCTAAAATATTTTCACAAGGATAATCATACCCAAGTTTTATATATTTTTCTCGTCCTAATTTATGATATGGTAAAAATTCTATTTTTTCTATATTTTTTATTTTAGAAATATAATCTTTTAGGGAGTATAAATAATTATCATTATCCATAATCCCAGGAACTATAACTTGTCTTATCCAAAAATTTTTATTTAATTTATTACATACTTCAATAAAATGTTGTGACTCTTTAGAGTTTTTTTGAGTTATTAATTTATAACCTTTTTCAGTAGTATGCTTTACATCAAATATAATTAAATCTATATATTTAAGTAACTCCTCATAATCTCCGTCACCTACACCAGCTGTGTCTATTGCAATATGAATTCCATATTCTTTCAATTTTTTAGAAACATTTAAAACAAAATCTTTTTGTATTAATGGTTCTCCTCCTGAAAAAGTAACTCCACCATTTAGTCCAAAATATTCTTTATTTTTTAATATTTTTTCTACTAATTCATCTACTGTGGTGTTATTTTTTGATTTATACCACATTTCCGGATTATGACAATAAATACATCTTAAATTACAGCCATTTAAAAATACTACTGTTCTAATTCCAGGACCATCTACTGTGCCAAATGTTTCTATACTTGCTATGCTACCTGTCATAACTTAGTATGGAAAGTCCTTGAAATAACTTCCTCTTGTTGTTTTCTAGTAAGTCTATTAAATCTTACACTATAACCAGATACTCTAATAGTAAGTAATGGATATTTTTCAGGATTATTCATAGCATCAATTAAAGTTTCACGAGATAACACATTTACATTTAAATGATGTGCTCCTTTTTTAAAATAACCAGTTAATAAACTTACTAAATTATTTATTCTAGTTTCTAAATCACTTCCCAAAGAATCTGGAACTATAGAGAAAGTGTTAGATATACCGTCTTTACAACAATTTTTATAATCTAACTTTGCTACTGAATTTAAAGATGCAACCGCACCATTTTCATCCCTTCCATGCATTGGATTTGCTCCAGGTGCAAAAGCCACACCAGCCTTACGGCCATCTGGAGTAGCACCAGTTTTAGAACCGTATACTACATTTGAAGTAATTGTTAATACTGACATAGTAGGTTCTGCATCTCTATAACATTTATGACTCTTTAATTCATTAAAGAAATATTGAGTAATTTCTTTAGCAATACTATCTACTCTATCATCATCATTTCCATATTTAGGGTAATCACCTTCTATTATGAAATCAGTAGTTATACCATCTTCATCTCTAACAGGTTTTACCTTTGCATATTTAATCGCTGACAAAGAGTCAGTTGCAACGGACAATCCTGCAACTCCATATGCCATATATCTATGAACATCTGTGTTATGAAGAGACATAAGGACTGCTTCATAAGCATATTTATCATGCATATAATGAATAATATTCATAGCATTGCTATATATTTGAGCAACCTTGCTTAGTACTTTAAAGTAACCTTTTTTTACTTTTTCATAATCCAGTACTTCATCAGTATTTTTTTCTATTCCATCTATAACTAATTCTTTTTTAATTTCGTCAACTCCACCATTTAAAGAATATAATAATGATTTTGCTAAATTACAACGAGCCCCAAAAAATTGCATATCACGTCCCAAACGCATTGCAGATACACAACATGCTATTGCATAATCGCTACCATAAATAGGTCTCATAATATCATCATTTTCATATTGAACAGCATCTGTATTAATACTTACCTTAGCACAATACTTTTTAAAATTCATAGGTAAATTTTCACTCCATAAAACTGTCATATTAGGTTCTGGAGAAGTATCTAAATTTTCTAAAGTATGTAATATTCTATATGAAGTTTTTGACACTAATGAATGTCCATTATCATTCATACCGCCTATTGAACAAGTAACCCAAGTAGGATCTCCCGAAAATAACTCATCATATTCTGGAGTACGTAAATGTCTTACTAATCTTAATTTAATAACAAATTGATCAATTAACTCTTGAATTTCACTTTCAGTAATTTTTCCACTTTCTAAGTCTCTTTCAAAATATATATCAAAGAATGCATCTACTCTACCTAAAGACATAGCAGCACCATTATTTTCTTTAACTCCAGATAAATATGCTAAATAAGTCCATTCAACTGCTTCAAAAGAATTACTAGCAGGTTTAGAAATATCAAATCCATAACTTAAAGCCATTTTCTTCATTTCTTCTAAGGCTTTACATTGCATAGAAATTTCTTCTCTTAAACGAATTAAATTATCATCCATTACTCCTACATAAACATTGTTCAATTCATTCATCTTTTGTTCTTTTAATTTATCTATTCCATAAAGAGCAACTCTTCTAAAGTCTCCAATAATTCTTCCTCTACCATAAGCATCGGGTAAACCAGTTAAAAGTCCTGCGTGTCTTGCTTTTCTAATATCTTTATCATAAGCATCAAATACTCCTTGATTATGAGTTTTTCTAAATTCATTAAAATATTTATCTACACTAGGATTCAATTTATAACCATAAGCATCTAGTTCAGAATAAACCATTCTAATTCCACCATAAGGATTTACCATACGTTTTAATGGAGCATCAGTTTGAAGACCAAAAATAACTTCATTTTCTTTGTCAATATATCCAGGCTTAAAGGAATTAACTCCTGACATATTATCAACATCTATATCTAATACTCCTTTTTTTAACTCCTCTTTTAATAAGTTTAAACATTTACTCCAAACAGCATTTGTCTTATCTGTTGGAGGTACTAAAAACTTTTCATCTCCTGTATATTCTTTATAATTATTTTTTATAAAATCATCAACATTTATTGATGTAGTCCAAATACCCTCTTTAAAATTTTTCCATTCATTCATAAATATTTACCTCCTCTAACATGCTATTAAATTATAGTATACATAAAAAACTATTGCTTGTTGTAATTGCAACAGTTTACATATTTTTTAATTATTTCAAAAATATGTAATAAATAATTTTTTTTATAACATTATTTAATAAAAAAAATAAAGAAGAACTTTATTTAAAAACTAATCTTTAACTTTAGTTATTAAAGAGAATATAAAAGAAAATATTATAGCAGTCGTTATTCCTAAACTACCATTAGTTAACATATTTTCAAATAAACCAATAAACCCATTAGATTTAAAACCTATATATGCTCCATTAAATAAATTATTTCCAAAAGATGTTATTGGTATAGTTGCTCCAGCCCCTACAAATTCTATAATTTTATCATATACTCCTATCATTCCTAAAAATGCACCCACTACTACTAATATACTCGTTACATGTCCAGGAGTTAATTTAGTATTATCTAATATTATTTGGCCTATTACACAAGTTAATCCACAAAAAATGAACGAATAAAATATTGTCATTATACAACCTCCAAACTTACTAAATGTGCTATACTAGGAATTGAATGTTTTTGATTAACTAGCATAGGACTATGTAAAGAGCCTGTCGCTATCACTAAAATCTTTTTATACTTTTTATATTGTAAAACATAATTAAATAACACTAATGGTAAACATACCGGGCCACTACCTCCGCTAAATTTTTCTTGCTCTTCCTTATATATCATAGCACCCGCATCAAAATAATTTTTAATATTTATACCATATTCTTTTTTTAATAATGCTTTAAATAACTCTTCACCATATTTACCTAAATCTCCTGTTAATATTAAGTCATAATCTTTAACAGTAGTATTTGTATAATCCAAATGTTCTATTAAAGTTTTTAAAGCAGCTGGAGTCATAACTGCTCCCATATTATTAGCATCTTTTATCCCCATATCAACTACACTACCTAAAGTAGAAGCAATTACTTTAATATTAGAAGGATACCTTGATAAAATAGCACCAACACTACCAGTACAAGTAAATGTAGAATAACTTGGTTTTTGTGCTCCATATTCAATTGGAAATCTAAATTGTTTTTCACTTGATAAATTATGACTACTAGTAATACAAATACCTTCTTTTACACCTTTAGACTGTATTAAATTTGCTAATGAAATTATACTTTCAGAAAATGTAGCACACGCACTATAAACTCCCAAAAAAGAAATATCATTATTAGATACACTAGAATTAGTAGCAGTCATTTGATTCATCAAATCTCCACCAACTATTAACTCTGTCTTTTTATTAACTAAATTATTTAAAACCTCTTTTTGCATTTTTATTTCACAATCTTCTATAGTTTTCTCTTTATCATAAAAATCATTTAAATATCTATTTACATTTTTTAATATTCCATTATTTTCATATATACCCGCAACACTATAAAATTCATTAATATAAACATCTTTATATTTAAAACTAACCATAAAATACCACCCTTAAAATGCAAAATATAAAAGCACTTACAATTCCATACAATATTACACTACCTGCTAGTTTAAAAAAATTAGATCCTATACCTGTTATTAAACCATCTTTTTTATAATCCATTGCACAACTTTGAATAGAATGAGCAAAACCTGTTGTAGGAACAATTAAACCAGCCTTAAACTTAATTACCCACTTATCAAAATCAAAAAACGCCGTTAAAAAACAAGTAACTATAATAAGTAAAAAGCATACTATTGAAGCAGATTCACTTGGTTTAAAATTATAATAATTTATTAATAATGCTCTTATAATTTCACATAATGCTCCTAATAATCCACCAACCAAAAAGGCAATAACTGTATTACACATTCTTTTTGGCTTTGGAGTAGTACTTTTAACTAACTCTTGATACTCACGCTTTTCCATAAAAAAACCTCCATTTTTATTATGAAAGTTTTTCTTCGAATTATGCACAAATATATTCTTTGATTTTCTTTTTAGAACTTGTTTCTAATCTAGATACTTTAACTTGATTAATTCCCATTATATCTGCAACCTCTTGTTGTGTATAATCTTGAAAATATCTATAATCAATTACTTGTCTTTCATAGTCACTTAATACTTCTAGCGAGTCTCTAACTAGAATATTAGTATCATAGTCATAAGAAGTACCAACAATAGTATAAAGGTTACTATCATTTAACACTTCATTTTCCTCATCCAATGAAATAATACTACTACAAGTAATAATAACATCATTTATTAAACTTGCGTCAATTTCTAAAAACAAACTAATTTCATTAATTGATGGTTCTCTGTTAAATTTTTGAGCTAATAATATTTTAGCATTTTCTATTTGTTTATATATTTTTAAATAATTTTTATTTAGTTTAATATTTCTATTATTTTTAGCAAGTTCATACATTTCACCAAAAATATATTTATAAGCAAAAGTTGTAAACTTTACATCAGTATTTAAATTATAATTTTTATACGCCTTAATTGCCCCAATATATCCAGCTTGGTATAAATCCTTTTTATCTACATTATAGAATTTTTTAGCAATAGACATCATTATATTTTTTAAATCCTGACTATTTAAAATCTCGTCTATTGTTTCCATTCATTATTCACCTAAATTTTTAATATTTTAAGTGCACTTAATTCATTATTTACTTCTTTAAAATATTCTAATTTAAACTTATTATTTACTACTAAAACATTTCCATTATTATCTAATATTTTATTATAACCTAACAATAATGCTTTAAAACCATATCTATCAATGCTATCAAGTTCATCAAAATTATAAACTAAATTTTTAACACCATTATTAGATATCATAGGAATTATAGTATTTATTAATTTATTACAAGTTAATTTATTTAAGGATCCTATTAACCTGACAAACAAAATACCATTTACATATTCCAAATTCAAATTTAACATAAGCACCATCACCTTTAATATAATTTATTTATTAGTATTTTTAAATAGTTTCGACATTATATCTTTTTCTTTTTAATATAAAATATATTTCTATAGATATTAATATAAATCCTATAATAATTTTAATAATAAAAATTTTACTTTTATTTATAGTTTTATCTTTTTTATCTTTATCGTTAACTTTAGAAACTTCTTTATTACTTAATTCTATGCTACTAATAGAACTATTATTATCATTTTTCTCTTCTACTAATTCATTTACAAAGTTGGTTTTATCACTCTTATTATTTTTAACTATATTAGTACTCTCTTTATTTATTTTTTCTATTTTACTTTCTTCATTTAAAACAATATCTTTACTATTATTTTTTTCTATAATATTATTATCATAAATTACGTTATTTTCTTGTTCTATATTACTTTTTAAATCAACTAATACCTCTTCTTTAAACTTATTATTACCAACATTAAATTCACAAAAATACTTTCCATTTTTACTATAATCAATATCACATTTATAGCTAACATTATCTGTTTTATGTAATATAAAATCATCTATACCTAAATCTTCATTATCTATTAACAAATTATCTTTAAGAATTAATTTATCTCTTTTAAAATATTTATAATCTAAAATATAATCATCTAAAATTAAATTTTCTCCATCTAAAACATATTGATTTTTAATTATTTTTTCTTCTTTATAATATTTATTTAATTTTACATATTCTAAACAATAATAATCAACATAACCACCAAGAATAGTTTTGTCAAAATTAATAATATATTTATGAGTATTATTCTTTTTTATTTGTAACGGAATATTTTCTCCTATATATATACCTATATTTTCTTTATTACTACTTTCACAATAAATTACTATTTCTAAATCATTTAAATTATATGTTTCTTCTAATTTAATTATTAAAGAAGAATTTAAGTTATTATGTTGATAATAACTTTCATAATTATTATCATTTATATTAGAAATATTCTCACAATTTTTATTTCCAATATTATAGTTTACTTTTTCGCCTTTATAAAATAATTCAATTTCATATATTTTTAAACTGCTAGGTAAATATCTTAAATAAAAATATTTAATTTTACTTATATTGGTATTAACTACTAAATTTTGTATATTATTTTCATTATAAATACTATTTTTTATTTTTTCTAATATATAATCATTTTCATCTTTTAAATAAATATCATTATCTTTTAAATATCCCATATCAATATAATTAAATTCAAATGTATTATATTTTTTTAGTTCTTCTATTTTAAATATATCGGATTTTTCTTCTTTAATAGAAACTTCATAATAATCTCCATATAAAGTTTTTGCTTTAATATTATTTTGAAATAACAGAATAATTATTATTAAAAATAGTACTTTTCTTAACTTCATCATTTACACCTCACTATACTTATAGTAATTTTTTCTGTATTTCCTTTTTTATTTAGAGATATTAATAAAAAATATAATTTTTTTATGTAAATGACTTACTTTAAAATTGTAAATTTTCTAAATCAATTAAAATAAAAAAAAGACTATCAATAAAAATATTATCAATAATCTAAACTGTATTTTTTAGTTAATCGTCACTATTTAAATTTGTATTTTTATAAGTTGCATCATCATCTTCTTTAAACTCTATTTCATAATAAGCATCTTTTATTGCTATTTTTATAATATAATATAATAAATATGAAATTAGAGCAATTAAAGCTATATAAAATATTCCTATAAGAACATTTATCATTGCATTGCTTCAACAACCAGTTTTATAGCTGTTTTCTCCTCTCCTTCTATAATAATGTCAGAAAATGCTGGTATTACAACTAAATTTTGCCCTGAAGGTGCTAGAAATCCTCTGGCAATACATATTGCTTTTACTGCCTGGTTTAAACTTCCTGCACCAATAGTTTGTATTTCTACACTTCCTTGTTCTCTAAAAACATTTGCAATCGCACCCGCAACTTTACTTGGATTTGATTTCGATGATACTTTTAAAATTTCCATTATTTTCACGCTCCTAATTAATAATATTAATATAAAATAAAAAAATGTATTTTTTTTTATACATTTTTAATTTTTGTCTCTAACTTTAATATGAACCTCTCTAAGTTGAATTTCACTAACATCACCAGGAGCCCCCATCATTAAATCTGATCCACTAGCACTCATTGGAAATGCTATAGTTTCACGAATGTTACTTTCATCAAGTAAAAGCATAATCATTCTATCAATTCCAGGAGCCATTCCTGCATGAGGAGGGGCACCAAATTGGAATGCTGTATAAAGTCCTTTAAATCTTTCCTTTATAACTTCTTCACTATAACCAGCAACGCTAAATGCTTTTTTCATAATTTCTAAATCATGATTTCTAACAGCTCCACTTGCTAACTCAACACCATTACAAACAAAATCAAATTGATGAGCTACAATACTTTCTATGTCACCATCAAAAGCTTTCATACCACCTTTTGGCATACTAAATGGATTGTGTGTAAAATCATATCTTTCTTCTTCTTCATTCCATTCATACATTGGAAAATCATTTACAATACAAAATTCAAACTTATTATTATCAATTAAATCTAATCTCTTACCTAACTCATCTCTTATCATGCCGGCAAGTTTAGGAGCATTTTTTCTATCCGCAATAAAGAATAATACATCATTACTTACTAAATTAGCCTTCTTAATTAAATCTTCTCTTTCATAATCAGATAAAAATTTATCTATTGGACCTTTAAATGATAAATCATCCATTACAGTAATATAACCAATTCCAGGCATACCAATAGTTTTAGCGTAAGCTACTAAATCATTAAACCAAGAATTAGGTTTATCACCTATATTACTAACTTTAATACCTCTTACAGTAACTTTTCTAAATGGTTTAAATTCAGTTTCACTAAATTCTTCTGTTAAATCTATTATTTCTAATGGATTTCTTAAATCAGGTTTATCAGTTCCATATTTTAACATACTTTCTTCAAATGATATTCTTCTAAAAGGCAGAGGACTTATTTCTTTATCACTAAATTTTATAAAAGTATTATAAAAAATCTTTTCTCCAACTTCATAAACATCTTCTTCTGTAGCAAAAGACATTTCCATATCTAATTGATAAAATTCTCCATAAATTCTATCACTTCTTGCATCTTCATCTCTAAAACAAGGCGCTATTTGAAAATATTTATCAAATCCAGCGACCATTAATAATTGTTTAAACTGTTGAGGTGCCTGTGGTAAAGCATAAAATTTACCATGATATTTTCTAGATGGAACTATAAAATCTCTTGCCCCTTCGGGACTTGATGCTGTAAGTATAGGAGTCTGTATTTCTGTAAAATCTTCATCAGTCATTAAACTTCTTAAATAGTTGATTACTTTTGTTCTAAACATTATATTCTTTTTTACTTTAGGATTTCTTAAATCTAAATATCTATATTTAAGTCTTACTTCTTCATTCACATTAGTACTAGTCATTATTTCAAAAGGCAAATTATTAACTGAAGCACCTAATACAGTTAACTCACTAACTAATACTTCTATAGTACCCGTACTTATTTTATCATTGTAATCTTCTTCATCTCTTTTACGAACAACACCAGTTACACTAATACTAGATTCTTTAGTAATTGAATCAAATATCTTATCATCATTACTAACAAGTTGAATAACACCAAATTGATCTCTTAAATCAACAAATATTACTCCACCATGATCTCTAATATTTTCAACCCATCCACAAATTCTAACATTTTTTTCTACATAATCTTCATTTAATTTACCAGCATAACAATTTCTATATATATTTTCCATTATTTCATCCTTTCTAACTCTTCTTTTATTAATTTTAAAGAAGTTCCTGGGTTTGCTTGCTTATTAGTTTTTTGCATAACTTTACCAACTAAGAAGTTTGCAACTTTACCATTACCATTTAAATATTCATTAACTTGTTCTGGACATTCATCAAATATATTTTTAATAATACTAATTAATTCATCTTCATTACTAATTTGTTTAATATTGGATTTTTTAATGATTTCCATAGGATCAATATTTTTTTCCATTGCTTCATATAATATATTTTTTGCTAATTGACTAGATAATTCTTTATTACTAACTTTTTCGATTAAATTTGCTAACATAGTTGGTGTAATAAACAATTCATTAATACTTATATTTAATTTATTTAAAGAACCTAATATTATAATTGTTAACCAATTAGTTGCCGTATTTAAATCATTAGTATTTTTTATTAATTCATCAAAATAATTAGAAATATTTTTATCTCTTGCTATAGTTTCAGCATCACTAACACTTATACCTAAATCTATATATCTTTTAATTCTAGAATATTCTAATTCAGGTATTTCACTTTTTACTTTATTTTTAATTTCATCTGTTAATTTTACAGGTGCCAAATTTGGTTCAATATAATATTTATAGTCAACTGCATCAACTTTTTCTCTCATAGAATAAGTTTTACCATCTTCATCAATTCTTCTAGTTTCTTGAATTACTTTTTCTCCTTTATCAAGTATTTCACTTTGTCTTTTTATCTCATATTCTATTGCTGCTTTAACACTAGTAAAAGCATTTATATTTTTCATCTCAACTTTAGTACCAAATTCAGTATCAGTATCTTTCATCAAAGATATATTAACGTCACATCTCATTTGTCCTTTATCACTTTTAGCCTCACTTACTTCACAATATAAAAATATATTACGTAGAGTTTCTAAAAATCTTACTGCCTCATCTGCACTATATATACAAGGTTCTGTAACTATTTCCATTAAAGGTATACCACTACGATTATAATCTATCAAAGAATAATTAGAACAATGTTCCAAAGAAGCAGTATCTTCTTCTAAATGTAATTGATGAATTAAAACAGTTTTTTCTTCTCCATTTACTAAAAATGATACACTACCATTACGACCAAAAGGCTTTGTAACTTGTGTTATTTGATAACCTTTAGGTAAATCTGGATAATAATAATTTTTTCTATCAAATATTATTTCATCAGGAGTTTCACAATTTAGAGCCATTGCAGTCTTTAATGCTTTTTTGCACGCTTCTTTATTAACAACTGGTAATATACCAGGTAAACCTAAATCAACTGGCATTACATTAACGTTAGGCATATTAGTATATGTGTTCTTTGCGCTAGAAAAATTCTTTGAATTAGTTTTAAGTTCACAATGTACTTCTAAACCAATAATTACTTTATACATTTTTATCACCTACTATTTGTCCTTTATAATTCATAGTACCTTCTATCTTATTAGCAATATTTAATACTAAATCATCTTTAAAAATATCTCCTGTTATATTAACAGCAACAGGCATATTATCAATAAAACCACTAGGAATAGTAATACTAGGAAAACCGCCAAAATTTCCAATAACTAAATGATTTTCTAATATTAAATATTCATTTGATAAAGTATCACTTCTTTCACCAAACTTTGGAGCAATACCTCCACTTGCCGGCATAATCATACCATCATATGTTTTAAATAATTCGTGCATTTTTTCTACTATCATTCTTCTTACCCTACAAGCATTTAAGAATAGTTTTTCTTGATTTTCTTTTTGAAGAACATAAGAGCCTATTACAAAACGTCTTTTAATTAATTCAGAAAATCCATTTGTTCTAGTATTAAACATAATATCCTCATAAGTATCTCCGTCAATTCTATTTCCAAATTGAATTCCAGTTAAATTAGAATTATTGCTTGTAGCTTCTGCACAACTAATAGTCATATAACTAGGATACAAAGCATTCAAAATAGATACATCAATTGATACTTCTTCAACTGTAATACCAATATTTTTACAATTTTCAATAACTTTATTAAAATTTTCTATAGTATTCACTAACATATCACTAGGATTATCATAAGCTTCTAAATTACATGCTTCTTTAATATAAAATAATTTTTTGCCTTTAACATCATTATTTAAAGTTGCTACATAATCTTTTCCATCATCTTTTAAACTTGTCATATCTAAATCATCTTGACCTTTTAAAACGTTAGTAACTATTGCAGCATCTTTAACACTACGAGAAAATAATGCAACATGATCTAAACTTGATGCAAAAGCAAATAAACCATATCTTGATATTCTTCCATAAGTAGGTTTAAATCCGACAATTCCGCCAAATGCAGCAGGCTTTCTCACGCTATCCCCAGTATCACTACCTATAGCGAAAGGAACTATACCTAATGCTACACTAGCAGCACCTCCAGCACTAGATCCACCAATTAATCTACTAGTATTCCAAGGATTTTTAACTACACCAGTATGACATGTAGTCCCTGTTCCACCCATAGCAAGCTCATCTAATGTATTTTTTCCTACTAATACTGCTCCTGAATTTTTTAATTTTTTATAAACAGTGGCATCATATACAGGAACATAATTTTTTAAAATATTACTTGATGCAGTTGTTAATATACCAGAAGTAGAAAAATTGTCTTTTAAAGCATAGGGAATACCAGTCAAAATATTTTTTTCTTTTGCTCTACAAGAATACTTATCTATTATTGTTACAAAAGGATTTATATCACTTTGATATTCATGTGCAAGTTTATTAGCTTCTTTAAATAAATCTTCACTACTTACACTATTAGTATCTATTGATTCTCTTAAATCATCAATTAACATTTTTTTATATTCCATTATTCCACCACCTTTGGTACTTTTACTTGATCTCTAACTTGATGTTTTGTATTACTTAATACTTCATCTACTGTTAAAGGTTCTTTATCTACATCTTCTCTTAAACTAGCATCATATGTTACAAATGGAAAAATCATAGGTTCAACATCACTAATACCATTTATATTTCCTATTAATTCCATTTGTTTTAAAATGATGTCAAATTCATTTTCTAAAGTAACATATTCTTCATCACTCATTCTAAACATTAACTTCTCAGCATACTTTTCTAACATTTCCTTATTTACCATAAAATATCCTCCTTAAAATAAAAAAAAGTTAATGACAAGGGACGACTAATAAATCGTGGTACCACCCTAATTATCATTAACTGATATCTCTTAACTTTAACGGTTTATACCGTTCTTTCTTACTAATTTCAGAAAGAATCTCAATGGTGTTATTCATATAGTTTTATCTATCCATTCTCACCAACTAGGACTCTCTTTAAGAATATTTTCTACACTACTTCTCCATCTCATTAATTTAAATATATTAGTATTATAACACAAAATAGAAAAAATACTAGTAAAAGTTAAATATTTTTCATTTAAAAGTCATATACCAACCCAAATTTATAATTTTTAAATCAAAAAAATACCTGATCTATAGAAAAATAATCAGATATACAATTAATAAAATTAATTTCTTTCTCCTTCTTCTAACATAGTTGTTATAAATATACCATAACCAGTTGTAGGATTACTTACTATAACATGAGTAACAGCACCAAATATCTTCCCATCTTGTATTATAGGACTACCACTCATTCCTTGGACAATACCACCACTTTTATCTAATAACTTACTATCAGTTACTTCAAAAGAAATATTCTTTATCTTAGACCCGTCATTAATTTTAGTAATATTAATTTCAAATTCTTCAACATTTTCTCCATTAATAACCGTATAAATAGAAGCTTTACCTACCTTTAATTCATTAGGTTTACCAACTTCAATAGTTTTCATATTACTTATATCTTTAGTATATTTTCCATATATACCAGATATAGTATTTTTACTAACATCACCATAAACATTATTAGAATAAAATTTAGCATTTTTAGTACCAGCAGTACCAACAGTAGATCTATCTATACTTGTTACTAAGCTTTCAAATATAGTACCACTTCTAACTTCTACACTTTTCATACTAGTACCTTCAATAATTTCATGTCCAAGCGCTCCATAAATTTTACTTATTGGATCTATATAAGTTAAAGTACCAATACCACTTATAGAATCTTTTACATATAATCCAGTCTTATATATTCCGTCTTGCTTTATTAAATTAAATTCAAAACTCTTCTCTTTTTTATTACGTATTACAGTAATATCTACTTTGTTATCTTTAACAGAATTTTCAATTTCTCTTACCATTTCATCAATAGTATAAACATTATTATTATTTATTTTTGTTATAACATCTCCTATTTTTAATTCGTTAGTATTATATCTATTATTAACTTTATAAAAACCAATTACAATAATACCATCATTTTTTACTTCTATACCAATATTATTACCTCCAGGAATTATATAATTAGAATACGCAAATGCATTTAGAGGAAATAATAATAATATAAAAATAATTAATATATTTTTTTTCATAATACCACCATTATTATTATGTATAAATTTTTAAAATAAAAATAACCAATTTATGGTTATAATTTAATCACTAACTTGAAAATCACTTAAATTTCCATTTTCATCTAATATTTTATTAACTGACTCAGTAGCAGTATTTAATTTATCACTACATATTTTTATCATTTTCATAGCTTCACTATATTTTTCTATACTAGTTTCTAAATCTATATTACCACTTTCTAAATCTTTAACAATTTTTTCAATATCAACTAATAATTCATCAAACTTTTTTTCTTCCATTATTCATTTATCCTTTCTACAACAGCATCAATATTTCCTTCATATAATTTAATATTAATAACATCTTTTACATTTACTTCTTTAATACTTTTTATAGATTTACCATTTTTAATAGATACACTATAACCTTTACTTAATACATTTAATGGATTTAATAAATTTAATTTATTTAATAATAGTTCATAGTTGTTATTAAAAACATTTATAAAACTATCTGGATTATTTAATGTATAATTACTTTTTATATTATCTAATCTTTTTTGTTTAAATTCTATAATATAATTTATTCTATTGTTAATTTTATTTAATAAAGTATCTAATTTCTGTTCTCTTATTTCAAATGTTGCTATAGGATTTGAAAGAACATAAGTACCTTTTAAATTATCTATTCTTTTTTTATTAAATTCTATTATATTTTCTATATTATTATTTAATCTCATATTAAGTTGATTAATAAATTTTTTTACATCTGTTATATTTGGAACAGCCATCTCAGCAGCCCCTGTTGGAGTTGGCGCTCTTAAATCTGCAACAAAATCACTTATTGTAAAATCTATTTCGTGTCCAACAGCAGAAATTATTGGAGTTTTTGCTTCAAATATTGCACGAGCAACTATTTCTTCGTTAAAACTCCATAAATCCTCTATTGAGCCTCCACCTCTGCCTACAATTAAAACATCTAATCCATAATTATCTGCATTTTTTATTTGTTTTACTATATCATTAGCCGCTATTTCTCCTTGTACGAGTGATGGAAAAAGTATAGTTTCAGTATTTGGAAATCTTCTTTTAATAGTACTCAATATATCTCTTATAGCAGCTCCTGTTGGAGCAGTAACTATTCCAATTTTTTCAGGAAACTTAGGAATGTTTTTTTTATATTTAGTATCAAATAAACCTTCACTTGCAAGTTTTTTCTTCAATTCTTCAAACTTTATATAAAGATTACCTACACCATCTTCTTGCATTTCATTGATATATATTTGATAACCACCATTAGGTTCATAAATACTAACTCTTCCAACAACTAAAACTTTCATTCCATCTTTTGGAACAAAACTTAATTTGCTAGCACTACTTGAAAACATAACAGCATTAATTCTACTTCCTTCATCTTTTAAAGTAAAATATAAATGTCCTCTAGTATGACCTTTAAAATTAGATATTTCTCCTTTTAAACAAAGTGTTTGAATATTAGGGTCAGTATCAAACTTATTTTTTAAATACTTATTTAAAGTTGTAACAGTTATATATCTTCTTTCCATAATATCACCCAATTAAAAAAATATAAAAAAATATATTATTCATTAACTATCTTATCTAATACAGCATTTATCATTTTTCGAACATTTTCATCACTATATTTCTTAGCAAGTTCAATTGCTTCATTTATTACAACAATTTTAGGAGTATTTGTATATAAAATTTCATAAATAGCCATTCTTAATATATTTGAACCAAGATTATCTAATCTATCAATAGTCCAATTAGATAAATATTTATTTGCATACTCATCTATTATATCTTTTTTTGATATTACTCCATTTACAATTTCTGTAACAAATTCATTAGAAATCTCTACATTTTCTTTTATAACATCTTCTACTACATATTGATATTTATTTTTTTCATACATATCTACTTGATACAAAATAATCATTATTTTCTCTCTAAGTTCACTTCTACTAACTGACATATACATCACCTCCATAGATTATATCATATAAATTTATTTGTTTTTAATATATTTTTTATAATATGCACAATTTTCTTTTAATAAACACTTATCACATTCAGGATTTTGACTTTTACAAATATATCTTCCAAATAATACTAATTGATGATGAACTCTAGACCATTTTTCTTTTGGAATTTTTTTCATTAACTTTTTTTCTACATCTAACACAGTATCACTATTTTTAGCAAGATTTAATCTTTTAGAAACTCTATTTACATGAGTATCAACTGCGATAGCAGGAACATCATAAATATTTGATAAAACTACATTAGTTGTTTTTCTTCCTACACCAGGCAAACTTTCTAAATATTCTCTATCATTAGGAACTTTGCCATTAAAATCATTAATTAAAGACTTGGCAATACTAATAATATAAGAACTTTTTTTCTTATAATTTCCACAACTATAAATTATTTTTTCAATATCTAATTGATTAGCAGTTGCTAAATCATTAATATTATACTTACTAAAAAGTACTTTAGTAACTTTATTAACTCTAGCATCAGTACATTGGGCAGATAAAACAGTTGCAATTAATAATTCATAATCTTTATTATAATTTAATTCACACCTAGCATCAGGTATCATTATATCTAATTTATTTAATAATTCATTAATTTTCATCTAACCAATTATATTCAAAGAATTCAACATTTAAATTCTTTTTTTCTTCCTTTTTATATCTGTTTTTTACAACATCATCAACTGTTTTATACCCCTTCTTATTCCATTCATATATTATCTTATCAATATATCTTAAATTGCTAACACCATTGTATGTTGCTTCCTTTAAAGCCTCCTTAATTAATTCCTCATTCATACCACTATTAATCCACTGGTTAATAAATTCATATTCCATAGGAGTTAAAGGTCTTCCAAATTCACGTTCAAATAATTCAAAAATATTTTCTTCACTAATATTTTTTACTTTCTTATTTATATTTGTTGCTGCTTGTTTATAAATACCGTCTAAAGAAATTTCTTCAATAACTCTATCTCCATCTTTAATAATATTAGTGTTAATTAAATTTTTACTTGTTAAAGAAGAAAATGCACTAATAATTTCATTATTATTTAAACTAGTAATCTCATTAATTAAACTAAGATCTAACTCTGGATGTTCTTGATTAGTCAAATATATTAAAAGCAATGTTTCATTTATATTTAAATTATTTTCTTTTATTATTTTAAATAAAAATGGTCTAATTATATAATCTTTATTTTTAATAATATTATAAATTACTTCATTGCTCATAATATAAGACCTACTTTCTAATAAATTTTACTATATCTCTATTTTTATTCTTTAATTTTCCACTAAGAATACTACTTTCTAACTTACTATAAATCTCGTTAACACCATTATAGCAATTATCATTTAATTTAACTATACTTTCTAAAGAAATTTTTATATCTTTTCTAGACTTTATAGGTAAAGTCTTATACATTTTACTAATTTTTAAATAATCAATATTAAGTATTTCTCCTGCTATACTATTAATATAAAGACCATATTTATATAATGAAATATTACTAATAGTACCACTATTTAAAATATCTCTAACTTTGGTTATAATATCTTTTTCTGATTTAGTTAACGAATACTTTTCACTAAACTTAATCTGAGCATATATTCCCAAAACATCTTTACAATAAATTACTTTATCATATTCTAAACCAAAAGTAGTACATAAATTTAATTCTTTAATTAATTTTAACCCCTTTAATTTATTAGAACATGAAAATATCTTATCTAATTCCTCTTTTTTTCTATAAAAACTTATACTATCTATTAATTTTCTATTGTCAAAAATAAACTTTTTTATTTCATCATCTATTTCAAAATCATATACTATAGATAATCTTATTGCTCTTAATATTCTTAATGGATCTTCAGTAAGTTTATTTTTAACACTACCAATACATTTAATAATTTTATCATTTATATCTTTAACTCCATTATAATAATCTATTATATACTCATTATAATCCATAATTAAACTATTGCACGTAAAATCTCTTCTTTTTAAATCTGTTTTTAAATCCATTACATATTCAGTACTCTTTGGAATATGATTTTCATATTCACTTTCTTTTCTAAAAGTAGTAATGTCAATATTATATTTTTTAGTTTTTATATTAACACACCCATAATTATCTTTAGTAACTTTATCTAATTTAAAAATTTTAATAATATCTTTTGGTAAAGCATTTGTACAAATATCAACATCACTAGATTCTATTCCTAATAATTTATCTCTAACAAAACCACCAACTATATATGCTTTATACCCATTTTTTTCTATTTTTTTTAATAAATTTACAATTGTTTTATCCATTCTACCTTCCTAATATCTAAATATGTAAGTTAATATATTATCTATAATAAATATTATTATAAATATATAACAAACATATTTTTTTATATATTTACTATTACTTATAAATTTAACTATCATTGGTTCTAAAATATACATTAAAATCATTGTACCAATAGCAAAAGTTATAACTGATCTTAAACATACATACCCATTAATATTTAAAAATAATCCTGTATAATCCCACCAAGTTCTATTATATATTTTAAACATTGCATACCCAGTAACATATTCAACAATACTAGTTATTAAAATAGATAATAAAAATACTACTATTGGTCGGTTTTTATACTTTTTTAATATAAACATCAATATAACAGAACCCCAACCATATACAGGTAAATATGGTCCATATAAAAATCCTCTATTAGTTACAATATTTTCAAAAATAAAATAAAATATTTCTTCATAAACCCAACCTATAAAAGATGATATTAAAAATATTAATACCCAATAATATACTTTATCATTTAAAGATTTTTCTAACATAAACTACACCACATATATTATAGCATTTTTTATATTTTATAAATACTATATTTTTAATGTGTTTACATAATAAAAAAGATATTTATTTTATCTTTTTACCTAATGAACAATGTATATAAAACATATTACAAGAATATCTAAATAAAGGCTTTTTATATTCATAAAAAACTAAACCTTCTTTTTTATAACCCTTTTTAGCAAAATCATCAAAATTATTTCTATAAAAATCTAATATTTCTTCTATACTATTATATCTGTGAATTCCTTTTTGATTTTCCCAAGACGCTTCAAACCAATACCATTTATTATTAAGTTCAAATACAGTAAATGTATGACATTCTCCTCTACTATTTTTTAATAATGCAAATATTGTCTTATGATTTATTTTATTTTTTCTAAAAAATTTCCTTTCAAGTTCACACATTTCCCAACATATAGCATAGTTAGATAAAAGTATGTCGCTTATTTTTTGCATTTTATAATTTCTTTTAAAATTACCGTTTCGTAGACTTTTATGAACATTACCAGTTTTATCATGCCAACCATATTTTACTTTTTTTATCAAATTAAAAAAATTTTCTATTTCTTTCATAAGTTCACCTTAAAAAGTATTATACTATAAAAAAAACAACTTATAAAGTTGATTTTTTAGGGGCTAGCAAGTTCTTTTATTTTTAGCATAATTTAGTGCACTACCAATATTTCTCCCAAGATCTAAAAACACACTAATTATCCTAACTAAACTATTTAAAAAAGATCCAGAAGTATAACTTGTAGCACCACCAATTACGTTTCTTAATTCCATTTCATTCATTAACTATTACATTTTAATGGTCTTAAAAAACCATCTATTAATCCAACTATAAAACTACCTATAGCTGCTATAATTATTCCTATGCCAACATTCTTTGCAGAAGACCCGCCAATTATTAAAGTTAAATCATCATTTTTTAATACCATAATTACTCCTTTCTAAAAACTAAAACTTTAGGAAATAAATAATCAATATTTTTATGACTTACATAAATTACAGTTCTATCACTAAAATAACTTAAAATATTCTTAACAATATCAATTTCTAAATTATAATCAACTTCTTTTAAAACTTCATCTAAAATAATTATCTCTTTAGAATGAATTAGACTTCTTGCTAAAATAATTCTATTCTTTTCTCCTCCACTAAAAGAATTGTTATTAACAATAAAACTATCTAATCCAACATTCTTTACTACATTAATATCATTTATCTTGCAAATTCTAATAACATCATTCAATAATTTTTCATCAACATCTAATCCTATAGTTAAATTATTTAATATAGTATCATTAAATAACTCTTCATCTTGAGACGTATATGTAATAAAATCAGTTACTTCTAATACTTTTAAATCTTTATTATTTAATCTAACTATACCTTGATAATTGACTATTTCATTATTTAAAATCTTTAATAAAGTACTTTTTCCTATACCTGATGGGCCTTTTATAAAAACTTTATCTCTATAGAATATATCATAATTTAAATTAGATAAAATAACTTTATTATTTAAACTATAAAATAAGTTTTTAATAGATATATCAAAATTACTTTCTAAAGTTTTTTCTCGATTAATTATTTCTACTGATAAAAAATCATTATTCTTTCTAATAATTTTATTAAATAATATAAATGAAGGGTAATAATCCATAATTTTTTTTATATTATCTATATAAAAATTAACAAGCATAAATATTAATAAACTATTAATTAAATTAAAATTATTTTTTAACAAAAATGCTAAAACAAATAATATAAATAAATTAAAAATAATAGAATTTAACATATTTACAAAATATACTTTATTATTAATATTCTTAGTAATATCATTTCTTCTTTTTAAATTATTTTTAATATTTTTTATAAAATATTTATAATTATTTAAATGTTTTATAGTTTCAAACTTAGTTATATAATCTATAATATTAGAATTATAAGATTCTTCCATATTCATAGAATAAGTTATCATATTAACTAATTTCTTATATATTTTTAAATTTAATAATATATAAAATAATGTTAACAATAAAAGTACTAAAGAGAGTTTTATAGTTAATTTTAATATAATTAAATAAACAATTATTACTAACATAAAATTAAATATTATTTCCATAATGTAATTTAATATATTATTAGTTAATTCATTTAATTCTGTAAATCTTGTTGTTATTTCTCCTTTCTGTTTTAATTTTAAATAATTTAAAGGAAGTTTAAAAATATGAACTATTAAGCATTCTATAATTTCATTATTAAAATTTATACTACCATTTAACATTATTTTATTTTTTAAATATATTAAAACTTGTTCAAAGACTAAAACAAAAATTAATATATAAATATAATTAATATTATGTTGCAATATCTTAATTTCAAAATTTTCTAATAGAGATATTAATAAAATGAACATATTAATTAGAAATACAATTAAGAAAAATCTTTTATTATCTCGTATATAATTTATAATTTTATCTTTTAAATATTTATTACTGTCTAATCTAGGTATAACATTTATCGGATTAAACAACAAAATATTTCCTGTGAACAATTTATAAAATTCACTATATTCCATTCTTTTTAGTCCCATAGCCGGATCCATAACAATAATACTATCTCGTTTTATTTCATATACAACTACAAAATGATAAAATTCATTTTCTAATTTTAAATGAGCAATAAGAGGTAAACTAACTTTATCTAATGTATCAACTACTTTCCCACAAGAATTAAAGCCTAATTTTTTAGCACAATTAACTATTTCATAAGCATTTGTACCAAGCTCATTAGTATTAGTATACATTCTTAAAGTTTCTAATGGCACATAACCACCATAATACTTAATAATTGATGATAAACAAGTAATGCCACAGTCACCATTTTCTTCTTGTATAACTTCATAATATTTTTTCTTCATACTTTTACTTCCTTCATAATAATTATTAAGTATTTTTTTGCATTTCCTTTTTTATAATAAAAAAAATTAATACTTTATAATTTCTTGTTCAAGTATTAATTCTATATTATATTTTTTTTTAATTTCTAACTTTATATAATTTATTAAATCTATTATATCTTTACTACTAGCGTTTCCTTTATTAACAATAAAATTAGCGTGTTTATTTGAAACATAAGCATCATTTACATGATAATTTTTTAACCCTAAATCATCTATTAACTTACCAGCAGCCATATATTCAGGATTTCTAAATACACTACCAGCATTAGGATATTCCAAAGGTTGACTATTTTTTCTTTTTAAATTATTCTCCTTAACAATATTTAACATGTCACTTTTATCTTTATAATTTAATTTAAAAGTTGCACTTAATATTATTTTTTCTTTATTACTTTTAAAAATACTATCTCTATAACCAAATTTACATTCTAACTTATTTATAGTTTTAATTTCATTATTTTCTAAATAAGTAACACTTTCTAAATAATCACTAATGTTTGTCCCATAACAACCTGCATTTTGTACAATAGCACCACCTAAAGTACCTGGTATACCAATTAAATTTTCTAAACCTCCCAAATTATTATTAATTAAATTAATTATAAAATTATTTAAACTTATACCAGATTCTACAGTAACTATATTATCTTTTATATTATATTTTTTTAAATTTACTAATAATATTACTACTCCATTATAATCTTCATCAGGAAGTATTACATTACTCCCTTTACCTAATATAAAATATTTAATTTTATTTTCTTTACAATAATTAATTAAGTTAATTAATTTTTCTACATTATAAGGTTTAACAATATATTTTGATTTTCCACCAATTTTATAAGTATTATAATCTTTTAAATCTACATTTTCTAAAACTTCTCCAAACTCATTCATTCTATCACCATCTTATATAATTTATTATACCAATTTAATTAAAAAAAAAGAATAACAAAATGTTATTCTTGCGAATTAGTGCTAATCTAATCCAACCCTTTAGCAATAATCTATTCTTGCTACTATAAATATATTACTTTACATTAAACTTATCAATTATTTTATATTGCGTTTACACTATTATTTACATTTATTGTTTTTTTTATTTTATTAAGCATAATTTATAACTTTATACTCATATATTTTAATTAAGGAGCGAGTATATGAATAATATAGATATTAAATTTAAAAAATTAATTGAAGATATTAAAGAACTATCTCAAAAAGAACTTTATGAAAATATATTAAATTCTTTTAACAAAATAAACTCACAAACAAGAGATAATATGATTAAATTTTTTAATCAATTCTTATATTGGGGAAAAATAGATTTACAAAATAATTGTTATGAAGAAATAGAATTAAAAGCCAAAGAATTAAATGAACATTTAACTGATTTTGAAGATTTATATAATAATTTAGAAGATTATCGTTCAAAGAAAGTTTTATATGCAATATTAAATAATTGGTATACATATGATTTTAAAACATTAACAGAAGTACAAGAAAAATGTTATGAAGATTATTTTGATCTAGATTTAATACCCTACTGTAAAAATGAAATACTAGTTGACTTAGGAGCATATACAGGAGACTCTATATTATCATTTATTAATAATTATGGCATTGATAGTTATAAAAAAATATATGCTTATGAAATTACTCCAAATACATATCAAACTTTATTAGAAAATACAAAAAAATATCCTAATGTATTATGTCAATTAAAAGGAGTTGGTAATGTTAACAGTAATATATCTGTTATAAATAGTCCAATTGATGCTTCAGCTAATACTTTAAGAGAAAATGAGTTTGGTAATATTCCAATGGTTACGTTAGATGATGATATAAAAGAAAAAATAACCATCATCAAAGCTGATATTGAAGGTTTTGAACAAAAAGCATTGTTAGGCACCAAAAATCATATTAAAGAAGACCATCCTAAATTACTAATTTCTGTATACCATAATAATGAAGATTTATGGAAAATTTCTAAAATGATTAAAGAAATTGATAATACTTATAAATTTTATTTAAGATATCATGGTGGAGGTATTTACCCCACAGAAATTACTTTAATTGCATTATAAAAAGTATTAAATTTGTTATTTAATACTCAGTCCACTCACAAAATACTTTAAAAATATATTATTATTTTACTTTTTTAAAGAGGAAAAAAGCAGTTAAAATCAGAGTATGTTTGAATATCAAAATCTTAAAACCACTTTTTTATATTAAAATAATAAATAAATTTAACCGTTTGAAAAAGTGAATATTGCAAGACGGATTTAATTTAGAAAAAAATAAAACTAGAAATTTGCACGCTTATGAAAATTTATATAGTCTAGTTTGCTTTGCAAGTTTATGGTTAAGTATTATCGGTATTGATTATTCAAAAAATTATATTGATGTAAAAAAGAATTTAAATATAAGATATGTTAAATATGATAAAAATAATAAACCAATACGAATACTATCTCTATTTAATTTAGGTTTAACAATATTTAAACGATGTTACAATTCATATATAAATTATAAAATAAAATGTAATATGCAACTTTATCGACCTTTTTCAATTAACTGTGTCTTAGATAAGATTTTACTAGTTGATTGAAGGAGGTTTTTATTTTATGAATAATCAAACAATAAATGAAATTTATAAAAGAGATTTAGATAAAGTTTTCTTTTCTTTCTCTATTCTCTCTCAAGATGTCTTTTTCAACTTTGGTAATGACTATATTAAAAAAAGAACTATTTACACTATTATTGGTTGTAATATTAATGGTGTTAGAAAGTATATTGCTTCTATTTTTGAAGATGAATATTCCAAATCTTCTGATTGGTATAATTTTCTTCTATCTCTTAAAAAAAGAGGTTTAGAACACATATTCTTTGTATCTATGCCTAACAATCCACTAATTAAAAATGCTTTTGATTTAGCTTTCCCTAACATTTCTTATTTTTATTCTTGTTCTAATATTATTAACAAGTTATCTCACTACATGTCTTGTTCTTACTCAAATAACATTTTTAATCATTTAAAACTTATTTATTTTTCTTATGATATTAATGAGTTTGAATTTAGAAAAAATGAATTATTTCTTTTATATCAAGATTCACCTTTTATTATTGATATTCTTAACAAAGAATTTAATTATTTTTCTTCTTTTCTTAATTATCCTTTGTTTTTAAGAAAACATATTATTTCTTTCTATTTTATTAGAGAAATCAATAAAAATTTAAATGTTATATCTCATTCTAAACCTTATTTTTATAATATAACTGAATTTGAAGAACAACTTATCCCCACTATTAAATCTTTTGAATTAAAAATGTATTCTCCTAAAAAAGAATGGAACTCTATTATTTCTTATTTATATAAAGAACACAAGGATTTGCTTTTATGCGTACTTTAGGTTATAATAATCCTCAACTTAAAGGGGTTTGGGTTATGAATAATGATTTTATTAATGCTTTACAAAATATATTATTAGATTCTTCTAATAATGATTTAAATTTTCTTTATGATAATATGAGTTCTTATCAAAAAGAAATTTTTAATAATATGAAATCTGATATAGAATTTCTTAAAAATTATTCTTTATCTGATCTTATATTTGATTTTGATTCAAGATTTATCGAATCTATTTTATCTTTAGAATTAGATTTATATTTAAATGAATGTAAGAAGAATAATATTTATAACAAAAGAAATGGAAGTACAAAAAACATTACTATTACCACTTCTAATAAAATATTAAATTTTAATCGTCCTAGACTTAGAAAAGAATCTAATTTTGATTCTATGCTTATTCCTAAAAGAACTAGAGTTTTAGATGATTTAACCAATAATATAATACTTTTATATTCTAAAAATAATTCTGTTAATGACATAAAAGATATTTTATCTTCTATGTTTAATATTGATATATCTACTGGTTTTATTAGTAACATTACTAGTTCTATACAGGATCAAGTTTTAGCTTGGAGAAATAGAGATTTAAATGCTTGTTATTTTGCTTTAAATATTGATTGTATGTATATTACAATACGTGATAATAAAAATCTTTCATCTCATAATGTTCCTGTATATATTGCTGTTGGAACTACTTTAAGTGGACACAAAGAAATAGTTGGAATGTATTTAGGAAATGAAGATGCTAAAAAGAATATAATTGATTCTTTATATGAAACCGATATATCAGAATCTAAAACTTTTTGGTTAGAAATATTTAATGATTTAAAAGATCGTGGTGTAAAAGAAATATTATATATTATTAGTGATGGTGTTACTGGAATAAAAGATGCAATAAAATCAGAATTTCCAAATAGTTTTTATCAAAGATGTGTAGTTCATATTGTAAGAAATCTAAAAAAATATGTAAATAAAAAAGATTCATATATTATAAGTGATTTCAAAAAAATATACACATCTACTGATAAAAATACTGCAGAATTATATTGGAATGAATTTAAAGAAAAATATCAAGAAAATAAATTAGTAATGAAACATGCAACTAAATATATAGAAGAAATAATGCCATTGTTTGATTTACCTATAAATATACGTAAATATATTTATACAAATAATATAGTAGAATCAGTAAATTCAAAAGTACAAAGAGGATTTTATGGTAGAGGTGCATTACCAAATGCAGACTCTGCAATAAATATAATATATGTAAATTTATTAGATTTAGAAAAGAAATGGAAAAAAACAAAAGTATCTAATTGGAATAATATATTTAATGAAATACAAATAGTACATAAAGATATATTAGAAAAATATATGTAATATACCATATTTAAATTTATTCCAATTCCTCTATTTGTAATAGGACCCCAATTATCTTTCATTACTTAATTGCAATTAACTTTTGAGTTAAATTACTAATTAAGTATTATGAAATCTAACTGCCCATTACAAATAGATTTTCTCGGCATAAAATTAAATACTAATTTATACAAAAAACAGTAAGAATTAAACTTCTTACTATTTTGCATGTTTAAAAATATTTTATTGACATCTCTAACTTACTATGTTTAAATAATATTACATTTATTGAGATTCTATATATAATTTATATAGAATTTTCTAGTAACTTTTTATCAAAAGACACAGTTAGGTTAACGAGGCCACTTTATCTCTAAAATTTTTATGATTTTTATTAAAAATTTTGTTAAATTAAAATTTAACTCTTTTTATCGTACAAAAATTTATTATTTTTTTACAAATTTTAAGAAAAACATTAAGATTTTGAAAAATTTTATTATTACTGATTTTTTTGTTCGTCCATCGAAAGGGTTTTCGATGGACTCTTTTAGATTAACAGATTACGGTCGTAGACTACGTCTACTTATTCTCCTTATTTTATTATGTACGCATTTCCAACTGTCCCATCTCCGCTTGAAATTTCTGCACCAGCGGCAAGAGAAACTGACGGGC
>CALVZA010000022.1 GCA_944372415.1 uncultured Bacilli bacterium | reverse complement strand
GCCCGTTGGTGAAGTGGTTCAACACACATGCCTTTCACGCATGCATTCATGGGTTCAAATCCCGTACGGGTCACCAATTTAAAAATTAACTTATCTTTTGATAAGTTTTTTATTTATAATCATGTTTTCTCAACAAATATTTATAATTTTTTAAAAAAAATTCATTTTTATTTAATTTTATTTAAAAAAATATTGCACAAGCATTATAAATATGTTATTATTAAATAGCAATGGCGGAAATCACGGATCTTTAGCTCAGTTGGTTAGAGCATCCGGCTCATAACCGGGCGGTCGTAGGTTCGAGTCCTACAAGATCCACCATTTTTTTAGTTGCGGGTATGGCGGAACTGGCAGACGCGCTAGACTTAGGATCTAGTGGATTCTTCCGTGCAGGTTCAAGTCCTGTTACCCGCACCAGATTGATAGAAAACTCGAACTTTCTATTTTTTAGAAATTCGAGTTTTAATATGGTCGAATTTATGTTAACATGGTTATAGTAATAAATTGATTTTGCCAATTAAAAAAAACACACTTGCAAATTAACATGGTCAATTTTGAAATAGGAGGATTAGTTTATGTGGGGTGCAATAATAGGAGATTTAGCTGGATCTATATATGAATTCGGGCAAGTAAAAAAAGTGTCTCATATAACATTGGACACTCTTATTCTAGAAGATAGTTTTTTCAGTGATGACACAATTTTAACAATTGCTATTTTAGATGCTATTTTTAATGATAAAAATTACGAATACTATTTAAAAAAATATGCTAATGATTACAAAGAATATAAACCTAATTTCAAACCATATTTTAAGGGTGTTTTTTCCCCCAGCTTTACTATGTGGGCAAATAGTAATGAAGTTGGTAATAGTATCGGAAATGGTGCTATGATGAGAATTTCTCCTATTGGATACTTATTTAATTCAAAAAATGATGTAATTGAAAATGCCAAGTTGGCAACAATTCCATCACATAATTCTGAAGAAGCCATTAAATGCGCAACAACTATTGCCCAAATAATTTATTTAGCAAGAAAAGGTTATCAAAAAAAAGAAATAATTGAAAAATTAAAGTTGAATTATATATATTCATCCTTTGAAAAATTTAATAGTACTTGTTATAAAACGATAAATAATTGTTTATATGCGCTTTTTACATCTAACAGTTATGAAGAAGCTGTTATCAAAGTAATCACATTTGGTGGAGATACCGATACTAATGCTTGTATTGTTGGCTCAATGGCTGAAGCCTTATTTGGAATTGATGATACAATAATTGAACAAGCAAAACAAAAAATTCCAAAAAATTTTGTTAAAAAATTAGAACAAGGATATTCTAGAGTACGAAATTTAAAATAAACAAACAATATAGAAAAAAGTAATAATTGATAAAGTAAAGATTAGAAAATCTTTCTTGTTCACTTTATCGCCTACCTTCTTTATGAAGTTTGACTCCACCCAACTTATTAAATGTTCCTTAGATCATTGTGACAAACAATTGCACTTATTACAATTGTTTTTTATATTAATTTTATTTATACATTTATATTTATTATAAAACAAGTACTTACAAAACAATTGTATTTTAAAGAAAAAAGTGTTAATATTATATATGTAAAATAATATAGAAAGTAAGTGATATAATGAATAATATTTTAATTAAAATTAATTCTACATTACTTACTGTATCTAGTGTAAAAAAAACTACAGATAAAAATTTAAATAATACAAATATAATTGATACTAAAGAATTATTATTTTCTTATCAATTTATAAAAGATAATATAGAATTAGTTAGTAGTTTTTTAAATACTATTATAATAAAAAATAAAATAGATAAAGTACGAGTTAATGATATAAGTCTTACTACACTTACTTTAGATTTAATAAATAATTCTACTACTATTAAAAAACTTTTAATAAGTGAAGAAAAACAAATAGATTATGAAATATTTTTGAAACTTTTAGATAATCATAATTTAGAATATATTAATTGTTACGATATACCACCCTACTTATTAGAAAGATTAGATATAAATAAAAATTTAAAAATTGATATTCGTTGTGAAATGTTTTTTGTTAGTAAATTTATGGAAGATAATAAATTAATAAAATATTCTGATATTTATTATAAAAAAACTATTGTAATTAATAAAAATTTTGATAATAGAGAACTTGAAGATTTTAAAACATTTATTAAAATTAATAAATATTTAAAAGAAGTACATATTAAAAATTATACAAATGATTTAATATATTCTATTATAGATACATTTAAAGAATATAATTTAAATAATAAAATAATAGTTTTTTATGAAAATAATAATATTAATATTATAGTTAACTCTATTAATTATTTAAAAAAAATATATAAAGAATACTTAGAAGAAGCTAATATTGATTTTAAAATAGTTTATTCTAAAGAATATAAAAGAAAAAATTTATTTAAACAATTAAATTTTGTAACTTTAAGATATATATGCTTTGTAATATTATTAGGAGCTCTTATATTTTCTGGATTAGATTTATATAAAAATTATTCTAGTGAAAATAATGTTAATGAAATAAATGATACTTTAACAGATATATTAGATAATTATGAATTAACCGAAGAGGAAGAAAGTGATGATGTAGAATATATAGATACTTATGAAAATGAAACAACTACTACTAACCATTATGATTCTTCACCTAGTTCTTATTATACAAAATACAATCAAATTTTTGATGAATTAACAAAAATTAATGATGAAACTATAGGATGGATAACAGTTAACAATACAAAAGTTAACTATCCAGTAGTACAACATACTGATAATGATTATTATTTAAAAAGAGATTTTAATAAACAAAATAATTCATTTGGTTGGATATATATGGATTATAGAAATAATATTTATAATCTAAGTAATAACACTATTATTTGGGGACATAATTTAAAAAATGGTATGATGTTTGGGACATTAAGATATGCTACTAATGAATCTTGGTATAAAAATCCAGATAATCAAATAATAACATTTAATACTAAAGTTAGAAATATGAAATGGAAAATATTTTCTATATATAAAATACCTGTTACTAATGATTATTTGTATGCTAATTTTGGAGATTTAAATGAATTTCAAGATTTTTTAAATAAATTAAAAAATCGTAGTATTTACGATTTTGGAGTAGAATTAAGTAAAGATGATCATATTCTTACTTTATCAACTTGTGGTGCAACTAGTGCACAAAGATTAGTTATTCATGCTGTATTATTAGATGAATAACTTTTTTTATTGAAATAATTTTTTTAATATTTTACCTGCTTTTTTTAATCCTTTATTTAATACGTTATCTATTCCTATTGAAATATTATACCCTAAATTACTATATGTATTTTTATAATTAGTAGTATCTCTTACATATTCTTTTATATCTATACTTTTTCCATTTCTTACATCTGCTTCAAATTCTTTTATTTTTTCTTCTGTAATTATTTTATTTTTTGATGCTATATTATAATAACCTAAGTTATTCATAATATATAAAGATATATATATTAAAAATAATATTAATAAAACTTTTAAAAATAAATTATTTTTCTTTTTTTCTTCCATTTTTATTCTCCTAAGTAATTTTTTATTGCAAGTGATAATATTTCTAAACTATTACTTATACTTTCATAAGTACTTTCTGGACCTCCTAATTCTATTAGTACACAATTTTTATTATAATCTTGATTATATACACTAAATCTTGTAAATACTCCCCTACTAATACTTTTATTTATTTTTTCTATTTCTCTTATTAAACTATTAGCAACATTTATATTTTCTTGATAATCATAGTTAGTTCCTACTACAAACATTATTTTGGCATAATCCTTATTATCTATAGTTATATTACTTAAGTTATAGTTAATACTATCTCTATGTAAGTCAATATATAATTTTAAATTAGAATTATTTAATTTTTCTAACCAACTTCTACTTACTTTATATGCATCTTTGTATGTATACCCCATATTATTTAACTCTGTTTTCAAATCACTTTCTTCTACAATACTTTCTATATTATATTCTTTTAACATATCTTTTAATATATATGAAGCCGTTAAAACAGTTGGAGTTAAATTATAATTTTCAATAGTTTTATATTCTTCTGTTTGATGGGTATTATATATATATATTTTAGGTTCTTTAGGAGTTTCTTTTTTTTCTGTTTGTTTAAAAACACTTTTTGAAAATTTTATTTCGTCAAATGTAGTTAAACCCATATTTAATAAGTATTCTCCTTTAAAATCCATATTTATTTTGTTTAATTCATTCATACTTGTTTTTTTTAATAGATTAATAAATTCTTCATTTCTAAATATATTTATTCTACTTAAAAAATAAGATACAAAAAAAGATATAAAAAGTAATATTATTATTTTTTTTAAATGTCTTTTTTTTAATTTCTTACTTTTAAATATCTTTTTCATATTCTTCACCATCTATATAATAGAATATAAAGTTTAAAAAATTTGTTTTATTTTGTTAAAATAAACTCAATTGGCTAGATTCTGGTAATCCTTTTAATACTCCAAGAGTTCTTAATCGTTCTATAGCAGATTGATTTACTTTACCTCTATTTTGTAAATCTTCTATACTAATAAATCTTCCTTTTTCTCTTTCTTTTACAATTTGATTACATACTTGTACTCCTAAACCGTCTAATGCTCTAAAAGGCATTATTAAACTAGTTTTATCTTCATCAATTAAGAAGTTTCTTGAATCAGATTTTTCTATATCTATATTTTTAAATGATAAACCACGACAAGTCATTTCTAAAGCACAATAAAGTACATCTAATGTATTTGATTCTTTATTTGACATTTCAAATCCTTTATTCTGCAATTCTTCTATCTTAGCCCTTATTGCAGTTTCTCCTTTTATCATTGAATCAACATCAAAGTCATCACAACGAATTGAGAAATATGCAGCATAATAAAGTAATGGGTAATGTACTTTAAAATATGCTATTCTAAAGGCACTTATAACATATGCTGCTGCATGAGCTTTTGGAAACATGTATTTTATTTTTCTACAAGAATCAATAAACCAATCTTCTATTCCTGCTTCTTTCATTTCTTTTTCCCAATTTTTCCAAGTTTCTGGATCTTTACTTGCTTTTCCTTTACGAACAAATTCCATTATTTTAAATGCTTTTTTTGGTTCTAAGCCGTGATACATAAGATAAACCATTATATCGTCACGACAACCTATAACATCTTTAAAATCTACTACATTATTTCTTATCAAGTCTTGAGCATTTCCTAGCCATACATCAGTACCATGAGATAATCCAGATATTTTAATAAGTTCTGAAAACGTGCTCGGTTTTGTATCTACAAGCATTCCTATAACAAATTTTGTACCAAATTCAGGAATACCAAGTGTACCTGTTTCACACATTATACGTTCTTTATCAACACCTAATGGTTCAGGGGATTTAAATATATCCATTGTAGCCTTATCATCAAGTGGAACTTTTGTTACATCTATTCCTGATAAATCTTGTAACATTCTTAATACTGTTGGATCATCGTGACCTAGTATATCTAATTTTAATACATCTTGATCTATTGCGTGATAATCAAAGTGTGTTGTTCTCCAAGCACTAGTTGGATCATCTGCTGGAAATTGGAAAGGTGTAAAATCAAATACATCCATATATCCAGGAATAACTACAATTCCCCCAGGATGTTGCCCCGTTGTTCTTTTAATTCCTGTACAGCCAATTGCAAGTCTTTCTATTTCAACGCTTCTCAAATTTATACCTTTTTCTTCACAATAGCCTTTTACAAAACCATAAGCAGTTTTCTCTGCAACAGTTCCTATTGTTCCAGCTCTATATACATTATCTACACCAAATAATACTTTTGTGTATTCATGTGCACTAGCTTGATTATCTCCAGAAAAATTAAGATCTATATCTGGAACTTTATCGGCATTAAAAACTAAAAATGTTGCAAATGGCATATCTTGACCAGCCTTTGAAAAAGGAATATGACAATTTGGGCATTCCTTATCAGGCAAGTCATATCCACTTAAGTATTCGCTTCCTAAACTTCTTCCATCTGGAAAATGAAAAATACTCATCTTACATTTAGAACATAGATAATGAGCTGGTAAAGGGTTTACTTCAGTTATTCCCATCATTGTTGCAACGAATGAAGATCCTACACTACCACGTGAACCAACTAAGTATCCATCATCATTAGAATGTTTTACTAATTTTTGTGCAATTAAGTAAATTACGTCGAAACCGCCACCAATAATTCCACCCAAACTTTTTTTAGTTTTTTTATTAAGTTCTTCATCAGATAGTTTTTCTTCACTTGATAATTTGATATTTTCTTTTGTAAGTTCAAATACTTTATCATAACCCTCTTTAACTATAAAACTTAAATCTTTAATAAATTGTTTTTCAAATTCATCATGCTCCAAATTAGGATATTCTTTTTTTGTTTTTTCTTTTACTAATGCTAATATTCCATCTCCATATAATTCTTGCGCTATACGACTTTCTATATTATCTGGTAGTGGATTTCCATACATATTATGTGCTTTTTCAAATACTAAATTATAAACTTCAGTTCTAGAATCTCCCATTTTAGGAGAGAAAGGTATTCCACCAGTTTCTATAATAACTTCTATTATATCTACAGTATCCATAATAATTTTTGGATTTTTAATTACTAATTCATATGCTAATTCATCTCCTAAAAAAGACAAATCATTTAACATTTCATTTGTTGTTCTAAAGTGATTTTCTGGAATATGAGTTATATTACTCCTATTAAGAGGATGTCTTCCTCCACCTGGAACTTTTTGATTTATTATAATTTCTCTATAAATTTTATCTTCTTTATTTAAATAATGTACATCCCCTGTTGCAACAATTATTTTTCCTTGATCTTTTGTACATTCTATTATTTTTCTTATATTATTTTCTAGTTCTAATTCACTAGAAAAATCGCCTAGATCTAATAAATGAGTGTATGCATCTTTAGGTTGTATTTCTACATAATCATAAAAATCAATTATAGATCTCAACTCTTCTTCACTTTTACTTCTTGATTCTACAAAAACCTCTGATTCATAACAGCCACTACCTATTAATATTCCTTCTCTTAATTCTTCTAATTTACTCCTTAATATTCTTGGCGTTTTATATAAATAAGTAGTATTTGCATAACTTATTATTTTAAATAAATTTTTTAAGCCAATTTTGTTTTGTACTAATAAATTAACATGATAAGTTCTTCCATATTTATGTATTTCTTTTTGATCTACTAAATTATTTAATTCATTTATATTATTATATTTTTTACTGGTAAGTTTTTTTATCATTTTATGTAAAACAAATGCAGTTCCTTCTGCATCATAATCTGCTCTATGATGAGCATCTTCTTCCCAAGGTACTTCATATCTTTTTACTAATGCAGATAATCCGTGTTTAGAATATTCTGGATCAAGTGCTCTTGATAATTCTAATGTGTCTATAACACAATTTTTAAATTCTCCCAAGTTATATTTTCTATAACACATTTCTAGAAAAGATGTATCAAATTTGGCGTTATGAGCTACCATTGGGTAATCTTTTGCCCACTTAATAAATCTTTTTACGACATTTTCTTCATTATCTTTACCTTTTAGCATATCATCAGTTATGTTTGTTAATTCTATTATCTTATATGGTAAAGGTCTTTTAGGATCAATCAGTTCATCAAATCTATCTATTATTTCTCCATTTTTAATTAATACTGCACCTATTTCTATTATTTGATCTACCCCGCCAGCATTAAATCCTGTTGTTTCTAAATCAAATACACAATATGTTGTATCAATTAAATTTGAATCTATTGGTCTAGTTACAATTCTTATTGTATCATCAACTAAAGTTAATTCGCATCCATATATTGCTTTAAATTTTTCTTCATCTTTTTTTCCTTTATTATAATCAGTTACAAAATGATATACATCTGGAAAAGATTGACAACAATTATGGTCTGTTATACCTATTGCTTTATGTCCCCAAGATGTAGCAGTTTTTAATATCTTTTTTGCATCTACACATCCATCCATTTGACTCATCATTGTATGTGCATGTAATTCTATTCTTTTTTCTTCACTTTCATCTTTTATAGTAACCTCTTTTGAAGGAATCGCCTCAATATCTCTAATATTTAATACCATATCCTTAGCATATTGATCATTTTTTACATAACCTCTTATTCTATACCAATTTCCTTCTTTAACTTGCTTACATATTGTTTTAAAATCATTTTCATCTTTTGAAAATATTTTAGCAAGAATACTATCTGTTTTATCACTTATTTTAAGCGTTAGTATTTTAAAATTACTTTTATTAGACTCAAAAATATCGGCACCAAATACATAGGCTTCTACTGTTACATTATTATCTTCCCCAAGAATAGAATCTATTGTAGTAACTTTACTTTTTATACTTTCTCCCATAATAACTGTATTATTATCTTCAATTTTTTTAACAACTTCTGTTCTTGATTTTTTTATTTCTTCTTTTAATTCTTTTTTTAATTCTTCATTTATTTTACAATTTATATTTAAATCTTTTAAACCTAAACTATTTAATTTTTTTAATAAGTTACTAGTTTCTTTTTTTATTAGTTTTTCTTCTATACTACTTGTTACTTCTATAGTAATAATATCATCTATTACTTTAATATTATTATTTACTATACTCGTTAATGCAGGACTTTTTTTTGTTAAATCATTTAGTAAATATTTAAAATATTCTAATATATTTTCTTCTTTTATATTATTATTAATAAATATTATATTAATTTCATTTACTCCATCTATACCTAATTTAGATTTATTTATTAAGTTTATAGCATCAATAATATTTATACATTCTTCATTTTCTATATATACAGTCCAAGTTTCTTTTAATTTGTTAACAGTTACTTTAGTAACTTTTGAATTTTTAAAGTTATCATTATAATCATAATTTATTTTGTTAAAAAATCTTATTAATTTATCGTCCATACTACCACCTATTTAATTCAACTATTTTATTATAACAAAAAAAGTACTATTTAGCACTTAATATATTAATTGTTTTTATTATATTTATTTATTTTTATATTTTGTATATGATAATTTATTTTTAATAATAATTTATTTGGAATAAATCTCGTCATAAATACTGCTAATTTTATTTTTAAAGTTGGTATTATTATTAGTTTATTTTTAAACATTTTATCTATTGCATATTTTGCAACATATTCACTTGATGCACTCTTTGTATTAAAAGAACCACCTGCTATTTTATTAAAATTAGTTTCAACTGGCCCAGGACATAATACAGATATTTTAACAGAAGAGTTCATATGTTTAAGTTCTTCATATATTGCTAAACTTTCTTTTAATACATAATTTTTAGTTGAATAGTACGCGGATAGTTTCGGACCTGCCATAAAACCAGCGCTTGATGCAACATTTAATATATAACCACTATCTTTTTTTACAAAGTCTTTTAGAAATAATTTTGTAAGTATATGTACTGCTACTATATTTAAATTAATCATTTCTAATTCTCTATCGAGTGATGTATCTATAAAATTACCAAACAACCCAAAACCAGCATTATTTATTAATATATCTATATTTTCATCTTTAGTAATTTCATAAAGTTTATATACGTTATCAATACTAGAAAGATCTATATTATATATTTTAACGTTTGTCTTGCATTTATTTTTTATACTATTTAAAGCTTCATTATTTCTTCCAACTAATATTAAATCATAATTTAATTTAGATAAATAATAAGCCATATCTCTTCCTATACCACTACTTCCTCCAGTTATTAATGCTTTCATAATATTTTTTTCCTTTCTAATATATTTAACATAATCAATAAATATACAATTCCTAAACAAGCACCTGCTATACAATCACTAAAGTAATGTACTCCTAAATATATTCTACTAATAAATATTAGAGTTATTAATATTACTAAAATAGTTATAAATATTATTTTTAAAACATAATTTAACTTAGATTTATATATTAAATATATTAAAAAACCATATAAGACTACTGATACCATTACGTGTCCACTAGGAAATGAATATGAAGTTTCTTTAACCATACTTATTTCTTTGGGTCTATCTCTTTTGATAATCGTTTTAATTATTCTATTTAATAGAGCTTCAATAACAACTAATACATTTATTATTATTGGTATTTTACCTTTTAATAAACTTAAAAATAATAAAATAAGCATTATAAATATAATAAATTTAGTACTTGCAAAGAAAGTTATTATCTTCATGAATTTTGTCATATTAGTACTTCTTAAACTTATTATTATGTTATAAATAAATGTATCTATATAATTTACTTTATTAAATAAATATAGACTTAAAAACACAATAAATAAAATAAAAGACACTATTATAATTATTTTTCTTTTCATATTATCACTACTTCATTATAACACATTTAATTTTTTATTAGTAATTTTATATTATAATTTTTTTTACTTTTATAAATAAATTCTTTTAATAATTTTAAACATTCTTTTTTATATTGTCTTTCTATATTTAAATTTATATCATTTTCATAAATATATATATCACCTATAATTTCATTAGTATTTAACAATATAACATTCATTTTATTATCATTTATATATTCAATAGCTAAATCTCCATTATTTATCATTATATTATTTAAATTTATATCAATTGCATCATTTAATATATTATTATTTTTAACAAAATTTTTATTTATTCTATTAATTAAATTAGATTTTTCTATATATGATATATTTTTTTCTTTTTTATTTTTTATTAATTCTATCTTATTATCATATATTTTAACAAAATAAATTTCATTTTTTATTAAATTTATTTCTTTTATTAATACTTTATTATTTTTTATATTAAGTATATAAATATAATCTTCATAAATTTTTTTTATATTAATATTAGGTATATTTAATTTTATCATGTTTATCCTTTCTATTTTTTAACAAAATAAAAAAATTATATTACTACAATTTTTATTTTATTTTTAAAACTGCTTTTATTTTTCCTACTATAAAAACTATATTATCACAATTTTTTATTGCTACTTGTTTAAATATAGCCTTTCCACCTACTGTAAGTGAAGAAATTATACTTGATACTATTATAGATGCTAAAGTTATATTATTATTTAATATTTTTGCTAATGATATAGCGACCATCGCACCTAAAGAACCACTTATAATACCACAAATATCTCCAATAACATCATTACATATACTAGATACTTTAACAGAGTTTTTTATTAGACTTAATGATTCTTTAGCACCTTTAATTTTTCTTGATGATTTTGCATGAAAAGTAACTTCGGAACTTGTAAGAGAAGCGGTACCTATCATATCAAATATTATACCTATTGCTATAACCATAATAGTTATTAATATCATTAAAATTAAATTTGCATTACTTGTTATAATATTTGATGCAAAACTAAATATTAGAGAAAGAAAAAAAGTCATTAAAAAAACTTTATATATCCAGTTATCTTTTTTCATTTTTTCCGACGCCCCTTTATATAAAGTTGGAAAATCTGTATGGTTTATTATAAATTAATTTTACGGCTTTGGTCGAGTTGAATTTCTCTATTTCCTCTCCCTCGGTTACCCTACGGCGATTTCTCTTTATAAGGAAACAATTAAAAGTCACCTATTTAATTACTCGATTACCACTTAGTCCGTACCTCAAACCTTATAACTTAACACGCTAGAAGTTTTCCTTGACATAACTAACCTATTCTTATTCGCTTTTGCAACCATGTTTTCATAATAATAATCTTTAATCCCACATAATCACTCACGACATGCACTTTTTTATATAAGACGCAATAAAAGGAGTTAAATTGTATGCCATTACAATCGTCCTTAAATTTTAAATTATATATTCACCCTAACTTGGGCAGAAAAAGCAAATATACAAAGTGTCATTCGTACAATTGATGGATTTTTAGCCCCACCTTCAAATAGTGTTTATGACTAGCATAATGCACCACACATGAACAATTATAGCATTTTTTATTGGCTTTGTCAAAATTATGTATACCCAATCTTATATTATTTTGTATACTTTATTTTATGCTATATTATATTATATTCAAAATATATATAAAAATGAAGATTAATAATCTTCATCATTCAAACAAGTATTAGTTAATATTTAATTTATTTATTAAATTTTGATAGATACTTTTTAATTCATTAGTTTGTTCTTTAGTAAGTAAATCTGTTGAGTTTATTTGACTATTAACACTTTTAATATGTATTCCAACGTATGAACCATCTTTTATAAATACTACTGTTGGAGCCAATATTTTCTTTTTTCCATTTCTAGTACTATTTTCATCAAATACAGTATTTATATCTTCACCTATTATTTCTATAATACTTTCGTATAGTTTTATTTTTTCTTCATCATTATTATTTTCATAAGAATTTCTTAGACTTTTAAAATTATAATAATATAATGTATCAATATTATTTTCTTTTAAAGTAGTAATTAATGTAGGAACAATTGTTCTGCACCAATTACAATCTGGCCACCCAAAATATATTACATTAGTTCCTTTAGTTAATAAATCTAGTATTTCATTATCTTTTACATATTTTACATTATTATCACTATCAATATCTATTGTTTTCAAAACATAATTTTCTTCTAACTCTATACCATTTAATACTTCATACTCATCTTTAAATTTTATTTCATCATCTGTATAATTTATTTGTGGTTCATCATTTTTTAAAAATATTAATACTAATGTTAATACTGCAATTATTATTATCAAACTTATAACAATTATAATATTTTTTTTCATATACTTCTTCCTAACTATTTAAATTATAACAATAATGCTTTGTTTTTTCAATTATTTAAAACTTCAATTATATATTCATTATTATATTTATTGAAGTCAATATTAACTAACATATAATAACCTATTGCCATACCTACTTCTATAGTACACATACATATTAAAAATATATTTATTATTTTATTAATAAGGTTGTTTTTTTTCACATTATCACCTAGTTTAATTATAAATTATATTATTTTATTTGTAAATATTATATAATTTAAGTTTTTACAATAAAATTCAATTGTATTTTCATTATAGACAAAGAATCCAAATAATATACTATACACTCTACACTTATTAAATACTTTCTAAACAACTTTTTCTATAAATTTTTTCTCATTTTAGGTTATCTAAAATCATATATGCTTTACTATTCATTATTGTAAACTCCACAAATAATCATATTATTTTATCGTTGTCTTTAAATAAATATGCTTTACCTTCATATTTATTTATATTTTTCATAGTTTTATTAAAATTACTATTTCACTAATTATTTTAATTGACTTTATTGTATCTTTGAAAGAAATATATTTAGCATATTCATAATTTTTTTGATAATTATTCCATAATAATTTTAATTTTGAATCATTTTCAATCAAGTTCATATAATCATTAGCATTTTCAATATAACTTAAAGTTTCTCTATTTTTTGATGTATTGATAATCGCTTTTCTTAAAGTGTCTTTATTAATGTCATTCCATTTTAAATTAACAAACATATATAAATCATAGTAATCTTTCATTCTAGTATTATCGATATTTCTACTAATGATGGATTCAAATTTTTCAGCAATAATAGTTTCATAATTATAAGTCATAA
>CALVZA010000021.1 GCA_944372415.1 uncultured Bacilli bacterium | reverse complement strand
ATTAAAAATAGAAAAAATGGTGGCGATAGCTTAGTGGAAATACCTGTACCCATCCCGAACACAGAAGTCAAGCACTAAAACGTCGAAAATAGTGGAAGCAAAGATAGAAAGCTGCCATTTTTTTATGCTTAAATTTTTATTATATTCTTATATTTGTTGAATAATGTTGCTATTTATAATATAATTACTTTGTATTTAAGGAGAGAAAACAATATGACAAACAAAGAATTAGCAGATTTAATATTTCCAAATGTAACTCATGATGTAGATTATTACGAAAAAAAGTATCCTGAAAGGAATTTAAAAGATGGTGCAGTAGTTTCAAGATTTGCTCCAAGTCCAACAGGATTTGTTCATATGGGAAGTTTATTATCAGCATTTATAGAAAGTTTTATTCCAAAAATAACAGATGGTATTTTTTATTTAAGAATTGAAGATACAGATGGAAAAAGAACTGTTGAAAATGGAATAAGTGGAATAATAAAAGATTTAAAAGATTTTGATATAAGAATAGATGAAGGAATGATATCTGAAACTGAATCAATAGGGGAATACGGACCATACATACAAAGTAAGAGAAAAGATATATATGAAACTTATGCAAAAAAATTAATTAGTGATGGTTTAGCTTATCCTTGTTTTTGTACTGAAAAAGATTTAGAAATAATGAGAGAAAAACAAGAACATAAAAAGACAAGGATAGGTTATTATGGTAATTGGGCAAAATGTAGAAATTTAACAAATGAAGAAAGAGCAGAAAAAATTAAAAATGGAGAAAAATTTATAATAAGATTAAAATCTCCTGGAAAATTTGAAAACAAAATAATCTTAAATGATTTAGTTCGTGGAAAAATTGAAATGCCAGAAAACGATATAGATGTAGTATTAATAAAGGGTGATGGATTACCGATATATCATTTTGCACATGTCATAGATGACCATTTAATGAAAACAACTCATGTATTACGAGGAGAAGAATGGATATCTTCATACCCTATACATACACAATTATTTAACTTATTAAGATTTAAGGAACCAAAATATGGTCATCTAGGATTAGTAATGAAGATAGATGAAACTGGTGCAAGAAGAAAACTTAGTAAAAGAAAAGACCCAGAAGCAGCAGTTAGTTATTACCATGAAAAAGGAATACCTATAGAAGCTGTTAAATTATACTTACTTACCATAGCAAATTCAAATTTTGAAGTATGGTTAGATGCAAATCCAACATCATCAATATATGATTTTAAATTTGATTTTAAAAAAATGAGTGATAGTGGTTCATTATTTGATATAGAAAAATTACTTAATATTTCAAAAAATTATATAAGTAAATTAAGTGCTAAAGAAGTTTATCAAAATTTATTAAATTATACTAAAGAATATGATAAAGATTTTTATTATTTAATAAAAAAATATGAAGATTATACAATAAATATATTAAATATAGAAAGAGAACAAAAAAAACCAAGAAAAGATTATGCTTCATACGGAGATATAAAAACACATATTTGGTATATGTATGACGAATTATTTAATAGTGATAAATACGATTTTCAGAAAATAACAGATAAAGATGAAATAAATCTGATACTAAAAACTTATATAGATAAATATTATAATGAAAATGATAATAAAGATGAATGGTTTAATAAAATAAAAAAATTATGCGATGAATTAAACTACGCATCAAATATGAAAGATTATAAAGAAAATCCAGAAAATTATAAAGGTAATATTGCAGATGTTTCTACTGTAATAAGAGTTTCTCTTACTACTAAGTCAATGACACCTGATTTATATGAAATAATGAAACTACTAGGTAAAGATAGAATATTAAAAAGAACTAAAATAAACTAAAATTATTGACATATTTAAGAAATAAATTATATAATATTTCCAGATGAAGGGGGGCTATAAGCCCGCCTTTTCTTTTGTGAGGAGGTATTAAAATGTTAAAAGATTTTGATAAATATTTAACAAAAACTGTTCAAGTGTATCTTTTTGTATTAATAATTATATTTATAATGAAGCTAGTTGGATTAGATTATTTTGGTTTAACATTAGATGATCCAATTATGATAAAACTTGAAAAACTATTTTCAAACTTTTATGCAAAAGATACAATATATTTTTTGCTAATAATAACATATCAATATCTTATGTTATCTATCATATTCAAAGATAACAGTTACAACTATAAAAAATTTACTATAATAACTATACCAATAACTTGCATAATACAAATGATTTCTGCCAAAATAGTTATTTACCACAATTTTTTATCAGTTTGTTTAGAATTTATATATTTATTTGCAATTAGTTATATTTATAATTTAAAGAGAAAAAAATACGAAACTAAAAAATTTTTAAAAAACTTTACAATAGTTGTGGTATTAAATATGCTGTTTCAAATTTTATCAATGCTTACAAGATTTAAATATAGTATAGAATATGTAAACGAATTTATACCAACTATGATATTAAATCTTGATTATTTATTATTATTGTTAATCACACAAAAATTAGTGATTATAAATAAAGAGAAAGGAGATAAAAAAATATGTTTAAAGGACCAAGTTGGTTCTTCTTCGCAGAACAAACTAAACTTGAAGAAATTGCCAAAAAAATTGCAAAAAAATTGGCATAATTTTAAAAAATTAGAGAAAGTTGAAAAACTTACAGCAATTATTTATTTTATACTTAGTTTGATATGGAATGTATTTAGTGTAGTTTTAGTATTATTTGTTGCATTTTTAAATAATACACTTGTTGAATGTATATTTATACTAACATCTTTTTGGTTATCTAAAAGATCGTTTGGAAAATCTTTTCATTTTTCGAGTATGTCTTTATGTTTTGTGGTTTCTAACTTAAGTTATTACTTGCTTAATAGACTAACAACTCCATTAGGAATAAGTATTATAATACCGATACTACTAGGTGTAGGATTATCATATTTCACATCAAAGTTAGTAAAGAAAACTTATAAACAATTATATAGAGGAATGCCTGAAGAATTATTTGAAGAAACTATATTAAAAGTTACTGATAAAAATTCTTTAAAATATAAAATATGTTATGATTTTTATATAAACAACAAAAGTATAGTATCATTAGCTCTTAAATACAATTACACTGAATCAGGAATTAGAAAAATTAAAGATAGAATAAATGATAAAATTAAAAGACTAAATTAAAATAGTCTTTTTTTGTATCTTTTTGTATCGTATTTTTAATATATTATGAAATAGTTGGAATTTACCAATAAAAAAAATTTAGTAAGGAATGATAAAGTGATAAAATTTGTGATAATTGATAATGATAATAAATATATCAATGAATTTGAAAGAATAATTAATGAAGTATTATTTATGAGTGACAAAGAATATGATTTTTATATATTTAAAAGGTATAATGAAGATTTAAAAGAAATTATAAAAGATAATAGTGAACAAAAAATATATCTTGTAGATTTAGAAATAGATGGTAAATATAGTGGAATGGATATTTTAAAAGAAATAAGAGAAGAAGATTGGGATAGTGAAATTATAGTTCTAACAAATCATGATAGAATGTTTGAAACTGTTCACAGGGAAATATATAAAATATTTAATTTTATAGAAAAATTTAATAATTTTGAAAAAATTTTAAAAAAAGATTTAAAACTAATAATTTCAAAAAAATATGATAATACAAGATTTATTTATAAAACAAATAAAATTAGTTTACAAATTTATATGAAAGATATTTTATATATTTTTAGAGATACTGTAGATAGAAAATTAGTTATAAAAACTACAAATAATGAATTTTTAGTTAATTTATCAATTATTGAAATATTAAAAAAACTAGATAATAGATTTATACAATGCCATAAAAGTTGTGTAATAAATGAAGATAAAATAGTTGAAAAAAATTATAGTAATGGATATTTTATTACAGTTACTGGAGAAAAAGTAAATTTATTATCAAAAAAATTTAAAACTTTAACAAAATAAATTTTTATATTATAAAAAATTCATTGTATAAAAAATAAAAATATACGTTTAAAATATATGATTAAAAATAATAAAAGTTCTATAAAATAATTTTTAGTCAAAAAAACCGTACAAATAGCACGGAAAATCATTATCAGAAAATTTTATGATATACTGTAATAGTCACTGTAAGAGAAAAATAGTAAATGTCGACAAAAATAAATTTAGTATCATTGCTGTGAAGAAGTACAATAAAAAAATATAAGGAAAGAGGATGATTAGTGTGCGCGGTAAAGTTAAGTGGTTTAATAATGAGAAAGGATATGGATTTATAGAATATAATGATTTAGAAGATATTTTTGTACATTATTCTGCTATAAAAAAAGACGGTTATAAAACTTTAAAAGAAGGAGATATAGTTGACTTTAAATTGATTGAAACCGGCAAAGGTTTACAAGCAATAGATGTTTCAGAAGTTGAACTAACTACAGTATTGTAGTTTTTTTTAATTTCTGCTATAATCAAACTAGGAGATGATTATATGAAATTAAATATAAGAGGGGATAAGTTAGTTGTAACAGATGCTATAAGAACTTATATAGAAGAGAAAATAAAAAAATTAGAAAAATATTTTGATAATAGTGATATTGAAGCTAAAATATTAGTAAAAGTTGCAAATAACAAACAAATCATTGAAGTAACAATTCCAACTAATAAATATACTCTTCGTGCAGAAGAAAGAAATAATGACCTTTATGCTGCTATTGATTTAGTTATAGATAAATTAGAAGGACAAATAAGAAAAAATAAAACAAAATTAAATAATAGATATAAAAAAGAAACGTTTATGGACTTTAATTTTGATTTTATAGAAGAATTTGAAAACGATACCGAAGAAGATTTAATTGTGAAAAGAAAAACTATTGATATAAAACCTATGGATGAAGAAGAAGCTATTCTTCAAATGGAACTATTAAATCACGACTTCTTTATGTTTAAAAACATAGATGAGGATTGCATATCTGTTATCTATAAAAGAAAAGATGGAAAATTTGGTATAATAAATTCAAAATAAGAGTGTAAAACTCTTTTTTTATATGATATAATAACTATTATCGGAGGAAATAATATGGGAATTATTAAAAAATTAGTAGATACAGAATATAAAGAATTAAAAAGATTTAAAAAAATTGCGGATCAAATAGAATTATTAAGTGAAGAATATTCTAAAATGTCAGACAAAGAATTACAAGGAATGACTAAAAAACTTAAAGAAGAGTTAGCAAATGGAAAAACTTTAGATGATATTATAGTTCCAGCGTTTGCAACTGCAAGAGAAGCAGCTTATAGAAAAATAGGAGAAAAACCATTCTACGTACAATTATTAGGTGGCCTTGCAATACATTACGGAAATATTGCAGAAATGAAAACAGGAGAAGGTAAAACTTTAACTACAGTTTTACCAGCATATTTAAATGCATTATCTGGTGAAGGAGTTCACGTAGTAACTGTTAATGAATATTTAACACAACGTAATGCAGAATGGATGGGACCAATATTTGATTATTTAGGTATAACTGTTGGTATTAATTTAAGAGAATTATCACCTCAAGAAAAAAGAGATGTTTATAATTGTGATATAACTTACTCTACAAATAATGAAGTTGGATTTGATTACTTAAGAGATAATATGGTTGTAAAAAAAGAAGATAGATGTTTAAGACCTCTTAATTTTGTAATTATAGATGAAGTTGACTCAATTTTAATAGATGAAGCTAGAACTCCATTAATTATTTCTGGAGGAAAATTTAATTCAGCTAATTTATATAAAGATGCTGATAAAGCTGTAAAAACTTTAAAATTTGAAACAGATTATACTATTGATGAAAAAACTAAATCAGTACTTTTAACTGAAGAAGGATCTGAAAAATTAGAAAAACATTTTAGATTAAAGAATCTATATGATGTTGAGAATGCAGCACTAGTTCATCACATTAATCAAGCATTAAAAGCAAATTATGGAATGAATGTTGATGTTGATTATGTTGTAAAAGATGGAGAAATTCTTATAGTAGATCAATTTACTGGGCGTCTAATGCAAGGAAGACAATTTTCAGATGGATTACATCAAGCAATAGAAGCTAAAGAAGGAGTTAAGATTAACGAAGAAACTCAAACATTAGCAACTATAACATTCCAAAATTTATTTAGAATGTATAAAAAAATTGCTGGTATGACTGGTACTGCAAAAACTGAAGAAGAAGAATTTAGAGATATATATAATATGTATGTTATAGAAATTCCAACTAATAAGCCTTGTATAAGAGAAGATATGGTAGATAAAATTTATTCAACGGAAAAAGGTAAATATAAATCTATTGTTAAATTTATTAAAGAAATTCATTCAACTGGACAACCTATTTTAGTTGGTACAATTTCAGTAGAATCTAATGAAAGATTAAGCAAACTATTACAAAAAGAAAAATTACCACACGAAGTTTTAAATGCTAAAAATCATGCAAGAGAAGCAGAAATAATAGCAAAAGCAGGAGAAATTGGAGCAATAACGATTGCGACAAATATGGCTGGACGTGGAACTGATATTAAACTTGCTGAGGGAGTTAAAGAATTAGGTGGTTTATGTGTAATAGGAACCGAAAGACATGAATCACGTCGTATAGATAATCAATTACGTGGACGTGCAGGACGTCAAGGTGATCCAGGATATTCACAGTTCTTCATATCTTTTGAAGATGAATTAATGAGAAGATTTGGAGCAGAAAAAGTAAGAGATATAATAAAAAAAACTGGGTATCCTGAAGATCAAGATATAACTAATAGATTCCTATCAAAACAAATAGAAAGTGCACAAAAAAAAGTTGAAGGAAACAACTATGATATGCGTAAGAATTTATTAGATTATGATAATATAGTCAGTGAACAAAGAAAAATTATTTATGAAAGAAGAAATGAATTAATAGATTCAGAAAACGTTCATGAAATTTCTGTTGATATAATAAGAGACTTTATAGATAGATTAGTTGAAGACCATATTGCCCCAGAAGGTTATTTAACAGATAAAGATTATGAAGCAATAGTTAATCACGTAAATGCAAATATGCTAAGAAATCATAATATAACAGTAGAAGATATTAAATCAAAAACAGAAATGGAAGTTTCTGACAAAATTGGTGATATTATAATAGAAGAATTAAATAATAAAGTTAAAGATATTCCAAATGCCGTAATAAATGATTTTGAAAGACATATATCATTAAGAGTTATAGATCAAGCATGGGTTAAACATATTAGTTCAATGGAACAATTAAGAGAAGGAATAGGACTTAGAGGTTACGCTCAAACAAATCCTTTACAGGCTTATGCTATGGAAGGCTATCAAATATTTGAAAAAATGGAAGATTCTATTGATGAACAAATAGCCAATTTCTTACTTCATATGCAAATAACTCAAAATATAAATAATAAGACTAATAAAGTTGTAAAAACTAATGATACAAAGGAAGCATTAAAATCATCACCTAAAAGAAATGAAAAGAAAGTAGGAAGAAACGATCAATGTCCATGTGGTTCGGGTAAAAAGTATAAAAACTGTTGTGGAAAGTAGCATAAAATAAGGGTTTGCGAAGGTTTTAAAAATCAAAAAATCATAAAAAATAGTCGATTTGTTTCCATTTTGTTTCCAAAATT
>CALVZA010000020.1 GCA_944372415.1 uncultured Bacilli bacterium | reverse complement strand
ATTAAAAATAGAAAAAATGGTGGCGATAGCTTAGTGGAAATACCTGTACCCATCCCGAACACAGAAGTCAAGCACTAAAACGTCGAAAATAGTGGAAGCAAAGATAGAAAGCTGCCATTTTTTTATGTAAAAAAATATTGGAAAAATTCTTAAAAATAATGGTTTTATAAATGTTAAGACACCAAGTATAAATATGTTAAATAAATTATGAATTCGCATAAGAAAATTATTAATACTTAATTAAGGTAAACTATTACTTATTAAATAACTACTTTATAAATAAACATATCATTACTTTAAAAAAATATTTTTTTAAGCAAAGATTACACTTATAAGTTAAAATGATTATAATAAAAAAATTTTTAGTTTTAAAACACATTAAATAAGTTAATTGCCTAATTTACAACTAAATACCACTAAAGTGTAAAATTAAAAAAAAGCTAAAAATTTTATTGATATACATTAAATTTTTTTTTATAATTAATCTAGGTGATAAAGAATGGATTATAAAATTACATCAAGAAGTGTAGAAGATACTATGGAATTAGCAGAAAACATCGAATCAGAAAAATTTCCAGGAATGATTATATGCTTAGACGGAGAACTAGGTAGCGGTAAAACTGTTTTTGTTAAAGGTTTTGCAAAATCATTAGGTTTAGAAGAAAATATAACTAGTCCTACTTTTAATATAGTAAAAGAATATAATACAGGTGAACTACCTCTATATCACATGGACGTGTATAGATTAGAAGACGGAAATGATAATATAGGTTTAGAAGATTATTTTAATGCACAAGGTATATCTATTATCGAATGGTCAGAATTAATAGAAGATATTTTGCCACAAGAAAGATTAGATATAAAATTTAAAATATTAGATGAAAATACAAGAATAATTAAGTTGACTCCACACGGTCAAAAATACGAAGATATTGTAAATTATGTAATTTAATTGAAAATTTAACTATTTATCATAAAATCAATGAAAAATAAGGAAGTTAAGCAAAAAAGTTTGACTTTTTTTTACTTATAACATATAATTTTAAATGGTACATTTTATTTATTCGTATATTATTTTAATGTGGGAAGTTAAATAATATAGAATAGTGAAAGGAAAAAAATATGAAAACATTTATGGAAAAAAAAGAAACAGTTAATCGTAAATGGTATGTAATTGATGCAGAAAATTTACCTTTAGGTAGAGTAGCAACAAAGGCTGCAAATATATTAAGAGGTAAACACAAAGTAACTTTTACACCACATATTGATTGTGGAGACTATGTTATTATAGTTAATGCTGATAAAGTAAAATTAACAGGAAATAAAATAGAACAAAAAATGTATTACAATCACTCTGGTTATACAGGAGGATTAAGAGAACGTAATGCTAAAACAATGATAGAAAAATATCCAGTAGAAATGGTTGAAAGAGCTGTAAAAGGAATGCTTCCTCATAATAGATTAGGAAGAGCAACAGCAAAAAAATTATTTGTATATTCAGGTGCTGAACATAAACATAGTGCTCAAAAACCAGAAACTATAACTATTGATTAGGAGGAAGATTATGAGTAAAAAAGAATTTACTGCTACAGGTAGAAGAAAACGTTCTGTTGCTCAAGTAAGAATGGTACCAGGAACTGGAAAAATTACAGTTAATGGAAAAGATATAAATGAATATATGCCATTTGAAACTTTAGTAATGGATTTAAAACAACCATTAGTTGCAACTAATAATGAAAAAACTTTCGATATTACAATTACTGTAAAAGGCGGAGGTTTTTCAGGTCAAACTGGTGCAATAAGATTAGGTATTACAAGAGCTTTACTTGCATTTGATGCAGGAAATGAAGAGGCTGAAGATTCATATAGAAAAACTTTAAAGGCTGCTGGATTTATAACTCGTGATCCAAGAGTTAAAGAGCGTAAAAAATATGGTCTTAAAAAAGCTCGTAGAGCGCCACAATTTTCAAAACGTTAATATGTTTTCTACAATTTTTCCTCAGAAACAGAGTGTTCTGGGGTTTTTATTTGCTTAAGAATACAGTAAAAAACGTTAAGTCTAGTTCACAGTTAATAAACAGACAACAGGTTGACAAACAATCATTTTCTCATTATTTCAACAAAATTAATTTTAAAAGGTTAATACGTTTACAAGAACCTCACATTTACAAATTTTTTCTTAATATTTGCAAGCCTATTTTTCTTGAAAAATTCGCATAAATAGTTTAATATAATCATGAGTGATTTAAATGGAAGAAAGTTTTAATTTGCTAAAAAAACTTAATATAGATAAAAATAAAACGGTAGTCATTGCTACATCCGGAGGTCCAGACTCAATGGCTCTTTTACACATGATGAAATCAAAGGAATATAAAATAGTTTGTGCCCATGTTAATCATAATCTTAGAAAAGTATCAGATAAAGAATTTATTTTTGTTAAAAATTATTGTAAAAAAAACAATATAATATTTGAAGGAATGAAAATAACATCTTATAAAAACAACAAATTTACAGAAAGCGAAGCAAGAAAGAAAAGATATAATTTTTTTGAAGATATATTAAAAAAATATAATACTGATATATTATTAACTGCACATCACGGAGATGACTTAGTCGAAACAATACTGATGAGAATAATAAGAGGAAGTAATATAAATGGTTTTAAAGGATTTGCTAAAATCTCAAAATACAATCAATTCACAATAATAAGACCATTAATATTTTATACAAAAAAAGATATAGAAAATTATATAAAAGAAAATAATATTCCATGTGTTTATGACGATACTAACAATTCAAAAAAATATACAAGAAATAGAATAAGATTAGATATTTTACCATTATTAAAAAAAGAAAATGTTAATATACATAAAAAATTTTTAGAACTAAGCGAAGAATTAGAAGAAAACAATAATTACATTAATAAAGTAATTAATGATAAGATAAAAGAAAATTATAGTAATTATAAAATAAATTTAAAAAAATTTAATAGTATTGATTTATATATTCAAAGAAAAGAAATAGAGCAAATTCTATTTGATATATACAAAGAAAATATAATTTTAATTAACAAAAAACATATAGAAAATATTATTAATTTAATAAAATCTAACAAACTTGGGAAAATATGTTTACCAAAATATTTAAAAGTAATAAAATCATATAATTATGTTGAATTTAAGAAAAATGATAAAAATGAAATAACTAAATATAACTACTTTTTTGATAAAGAAGTTTATATAAACGATTTCGGAACAATAAAAAAAATAAAAGATACAAATGAAAAAAGCAATTATGTTATAAAATTAAATTCTAAAGAAATTAAACTCCCTATCATTATAAGGACAAAAAAAGATGATGATTATATGGAAGTAAAAAATATGAACGGTAAAAAGAAAATCAATAAAATTTTTATAGATGAGAAAATAGAAAAAAACATAAGAGACTACTACCCAATAGTAACTGATAGCGATAACAATATTTTATGGATACCTGGAGTAAAGAAGAGCAAATATGATTGTTATAACAAGAACTTTTATGATATAATAATAAAGTACACAAAAAAGGAGAATAAAGATGAAGAAAAATAATGTAACAAAACAAACAATGCCTTATTTAATATTAATATTAGTAATAATAGGAACTTTAACTTTTTATAATATAGGACAAACTAAAGTTAATAAGTTAACTTATGATGAATTGATTACTGAATTAAGTAAGGATACAGTAAAAAATATAGAAGTTACACCAAAGGCTAATGCAGGAGTATATTATATAACTGGTAAATTGGAAGATTATAGCAAAAATGAAGAATTTAGAGTTAATGTTCCTTTATCAGAAACTGTAATTGAAAAAATATTATCATATGCGGATAACAATGAATTTGAAGTAAAAACTAATACTAATCCAGAAAATTCTAGTTTAGTAACTATTTTAGTAAATGTAGTACCATTTATTTTGCTTATTGCTGCAACTTTCTACTTATTTTCTAAAATATCTGGCGGAAATAAAAATTCTATGGATTTTGGTAAAAGTAGAGCAAAATTAAGTGAAGACGGTGGAAGAGTTAGATTTACTGACGTTGCAGGGCTTAATGAAGAAAAAGAAGAAGTAGCAGAACTTATAGACTTCTTAAAAAATCCAAAAAAATTCCAAAAATTAGGAGCAAGAATACCTAAAGGTGTTTTATTAGTTGGTCCTCCAGGAACTGGAAAAACATTGCTTGCAAAAGCAGTAGCGGGAGAAGCAAATGTACCATTTTATTATATAAGTGGTTCTGATTTTGTAGAACTTTTTGTAGGAATTGGAGCAAGCCGTGTAAGAGATATGTTTAAACAGGCAAAACAATCTGCACCTTGTTTAATATTTATAGATGAAATTGATGCAGTAGGACGTCAAAGAGGAACTGGTTTAGGTGGTGGACACGATGAACGTGAACAAACTCTTAACCAATTGCTAACTGAGATGGATGGTTTTGGTGCAAATGAAGGAATTATAATTATAGCAGCAACAAATAGACCAGATGTACTAGATCCAGCACTTCTAAGACCAGGTAGATTTGATAGACAAGTAACAGTAAGTTTACCTGATCAAAAAGAAAGAGAAGCCATATTAAAAGTACATGCTAAAGACAAGACATTCGATGAAACAGTAAATTTAGAAAATTTATCAAAGAGAACTCCAGGATTTAGTGGAGCAGATTTAGAAAATTTATTAAACGAATCAGCATTATTAGCAGTAAGAAGAAATAAAACAAAAATTAGTATGGAAGAAATAGATGAAGCTACAGATAGAGTTCTTATGGGACCTGCAAAAACTAGTAGAAAAATTACAGATAAAGAAAAAAAACTTGTTTCTCTTCATGAGGCTGGACATGCAGTTATTGGATTAAAATTAGAAGATGCTAATGAAGTACATAAAATCACAATTATACCTCGTGGTATGGCTGGCGGTTATACTATGATGCTTCCAAAAGAAGAAAAAATAGCAATAGCAACAAAAAGTGAATTAATAGCAAACATTACAGGATTACTAGGTGGTCGTGTCAGTGAAGAATTATTTTTTGGAGAAATTTCTACTGGTGCATCTGATGATTTTTCAAGAGCAACAAAAATAGCAAGAAGTATGGTAACTGAATATGGAATGAGTGATTTAGGACCTGTTCAATTAGAACATAAAGAAGAAGGAGTATTTTTAGGAAGAGATTATAATAAATCTAAAAACTTCTCTGATGCAGTTGCTTTAGAAATAGATCAAGAAGTAAGAAAAATAGTTAATGAATGTTATAAAAAAGCAACAAAAATATTAAAAGAAAACAAAGATTTAGTAAAATTATTAAGTGATACTTTAATAGAAAAAGAAACAATAACTAAAGAAGAAATTGACGAACTAGTAGCAACTGGAAAACTTTCTTCTAAAGAAACTGTAAAAAAAGAAAAAAATGAAGAAACTAAAAAAGAAGATAAATAGTTTCTTTTTATTTTAAAAAACAAGAAAAACAATAACAACAATAAAAAACATTTAGACAATTAAATACATATATGATAAAATTAAATATGTATAAAGAAATATAAAAAGGCAGTGATAAAATGACAAAAATAATATCTTTAGTTAATCAAAAAGGAGGCGTAGGAAAAACAACTTCAAGTATAAATTTATCTGCTTCTTTAGGAAAATTAGGTAAAAAAACACTTTTAATAGATTTAGATCCTCAAGGTAATGCAACGACAGGATTAGGAGTTAATAAAGGAGAAATCGCATATAGCGTATATGATGTTTTAAGTGAAAAATGTGATATAAAAAAAGCAATAATTAAAACTAAATTTACTAACTTATCAATACTTCCTGCTACAATAAATTTAGCAGGTATCGACATAGAATTGGTAGAAAAAGCATATCAAGATTCTAAATTTCAAAAAAACGAACAATTAAAATTAGCATTAAAAGAAGTGGAAAACAAATATGATTATATAATAATAGATTGTCCACCATCATTAGGATTATTAACTACTAATGCACTTGTAAGTAGTAATTCAGTAATCATCCCAGTTCAATGTGAATTTTTTGCTTTAGAAGGAATAACTCAATTATTAAATACAATTATAATGACTCAAACAAGATTAAATCCAAAACTAAAAATAGAAGGTGTTTTATTAACATTGCTAGATTCAAGAACTGTATTAGGATTAGAAGTAGTAGAAGAAGTAAGAAAGTTTTTTAAAGAAAAAGTATTCAATACTATAATTCCAAGATTAATCAGATTAGTTGAAGCCCCAAGCCATGGAGAACCAATAATTGAATACGACCCATTAAGTAGAGCGGCTGAAGCCTACTTAAATTTAGCCAAGGAGGTCATATTAAGAGATGGAGAATAAAAGAAAAGCATTAGGAAAAGGATTAGAACAATTATTTAATAGTGAACCCTTAAATATTGACACATTAAATAATTATGAAAAAGAAATAGTAACTTCAACAAAAGAAAGTGATATTTTAGAAATACCAATTAAAGATATTAGAAGTAATCCTCATCAACCAAGAGAATATTTTGATGAAGAATCATTAAAAGAATTATCAGAATCAATTAGTGAACACGGTGTAATTGAACCTATTATTGTTAAAAAAAGTATAAAAGGCTATGACTTAGTTGCTGGAGAAAGAAGAACAAAAGCAGCATCTTTAGCGGGTTTAACTACAATACCAGCTATAATTAGAGATTTTACAGACCAACAAATGATGGAAATTGCTTTAATAGAAAACATACAAAGAGAAGATTTATCTCCAATAGAAGAAGCGTTAGGGTATAAAAATTATATTGATGCAACTAATTATACACAAGAAGAAGTTGCAAATAAATTTGGTAAATCTAGAAGTTACATAACAAATCTATTAGGACTATTAACTTTGCCAAAATATGTTCAAAAAGAAGTTATTAACGGTACTATAAGTATGTCACATGCTAGAGTTTTAAGTAAAATAGATGATATTGATATGATTTTAAATTTAGCACAAAAAGTTATCGATGACGGTATAAGTGTTAGAGAATTAGAAGAGTTAAGTAGAGAAGAAAATGTAATAAAGAAAAATAAAATTGTAAGAACTACAGTTGTTAATCCTAGATTTAAAATATATGAATCAGTTTTTAGAGATGTAGTAGGAACAAAAGTTCAAATTTCAAAAAACAAAATATCTATACCTTTTGATTCTGATAAAGACTTAGAAAGAATATTAGAAATATTAAATATAGATATAGAAGGTGAATAATATGTTAACAATAATAAAGTTCCTTTCCCAAAAACAAGTATACGGAACTCTAATTATAATTGCAGTTACATATATTTTATATAAATTAATTTATTCTTTAATAGATAAAATTGTAATAAAAGGAAAAAATGAATTAGAAATAAAAAAAAGAAAAACTATAGTACAATTATTTAAAAATATTAGTAGATATATTTTAATAATATTAATGACGTTAATATTATTAAATTTATATGGAGTAAATACTACCAGTTTAATTGCTGGGTTAGGTATTGCTGGAGCAGTATTAGGGCTTGCTTTGCAAGATGCTCTAAAAGATATATTTAATGGATTAAGTATTATATTTGATAATTATTTTGTAGTAGGAGATTTAGTTGATTATAATGGATTTGTTGGAACAGTTACTGACTTTGGATTAAAATCAACTAAAATACAAAATATTACAGGAGAAGTTTACAATATTTCTAATAGAAATATTGATAAAATTATAAATATAAGTCAACAAAAAGCAACGGTAACATTAGAAATACCAACAGCATATGAAGAAAAATATGAAAAAGTAGAAAAAGTATTAATAAATACAATAGAACAAATAAAAAATGATAATAAAGATGTAAAAAAAGTAGAATACTTAGGAATAGAAAAATTAGATAACTCTAGTATAAATTATGCAATAAGATTTACTTGTACTCGAGGAACTCAATGGGATTTAAAAAGACTATTTTTAAAAGAAATAAAATTAGCGTACGAAAAAAATAAAATAAAAATTCCCTATAATCAATTGGAGGTACATAATGGAAATAAAATATAATATTGGAAATAAAGTTATTATGAAAAAACCTCATGCTTGTAAAACAAATGAATGGATAATTACAAGAGTTGGAGTAGATATAAAATTAAAATGTACAGGATGTAATCATGAAATAATGCTTGACAGACTAGATTTTGAAAAAAAATTAAGGAGAATAATAAATGAAGAAAGTTAAAAAAATTAGAGATAAAATAGTTCTTCATCCAATAATGTCATTTATTATATTAATTTTAATAACTATTGGAATAAGTGGAATATTATCTTTATTTGATATTACTGGAAGTTATAATGTAGTTAATACTAAGAGCAATTCTCTTGAATCTACTATGATTACAATCGAAAATTTATTTAGTCTTAGAGGTTTAAAGTATATTTTTTCAAATACTGTATCTAATTTTGCTTCTTTTACACCTTTAACAATGCTTTTAATTACATTACTAGGAATAGGAATTATGGATAAAACCGGTTTCTTAGATACATTATTTTATGTACTTACAAGAAAATTAAGGAAAAATGTAGTAACATTTATTTTGGCCTTTATTTGTATATTATCAAGTATTGGAGGAGATATTTCATATATTGTATTAATTCCAATATCAGCGTTGCTATTCAAATATGGAAAAAGAAATCCTCAAGCAGGTATAATAACATCATTTGCTGCAATTAGTTGTGGAATAGGAATTAATATATTTATAAACTCTGTAGATTCATCACTTTTAACATATACTCAAGATGCTGCAAATCTATTAAAAGAAGGATATACAATAAAAGCTTCAAGTTTCACAATTGTTATGATTATAGCAACCATCGCATTATCATTTATAATTACTAATATAACAGAAAAAAATATAATACCAAGATTAGGAAAATATGAAGCTGAAGAAGAAACAGAAGAAAAGTATGTGTCTAAAAAAGAGTTAAAAAGTTTATATATTTCTTTAGCAATTGGAGCATTATATTTATTAATTTTTATTTATAATATAATTCCAGGTTTACCTCTTAGTGGAAATTTATTAGATTATTCTCAAAAATTATATATAGATAAATTATTTGGATATAATTCATTCTTTAATTCTGGTTTTGTATTTGTAATAACTATATTATTTTTTATACTTGGTTTAGTATATGGAATATTAACAAAACAAATAAAAAATCAAAGAGAAGTTTGTGATACATTAAGTCATTCTCTAGATTCTATGGGAAAAGTATTAGTATTAATATTCTTTGCATCAGCATTTATATCAATATTAAAATATACTAATATAGGAATGCTTCTGACTTCATGGTTAGCAAAAATTATATCAATTACAAACTTTACAGGACTACCACTAATATTATTAGTATTTATAGTTACCGCTATATCAACAATATTATTACCATCTTCGATATATAAATGGTCAATATTAAGTACAGTAGTAGTACCTGTATTAATGAACTCTGGCATATCTCCAGAGTTTGCGGAAATCATATTTAGAGCCGGAGAGTCGACTACTTATGGACTAACTCCAGTTATGGCATATTTTGTAATATACTTATCCTATATGAAATTATATAATCAAGATAAACGTGGAGTAGGATTATTTAGTACAATTAAATATATAATACCATATTCTATTGGAACTTTATGTATGTGGTTAGTAATTATTATTTTGTGGTATTTAGTCTCTATACCATTAGGTATAGGTGTATCACCATTACTGTAAAGAAGTGTGTAAATCACTTCTTTTTTTCTAACTATAATCATAAATAAGTGTTATATTAATACTTGCACTTGAAAGGAGAATGATTATGTTAAATTATATAGATTATTTAATAAATATTAATATAAATAACAAATATATAGTATTAATTTTATGTACAATACTAACACTATTTGTTAAAAGGATAATACTATATTTAATAAAAAAACAACTAATAAAAATAAGTAATAATAAATTACAATATAAATTATTACAATTTATTCAATTAGTAATAAACATATGTGAAGTACTAATAATATATCTATTATGGGAAAACAGTATAAAAAATATTATTACATTAATAAGTTTTATATCAGCAGCAATAACTTTATCTTTAAAAGATTTAATATTTAATTTATTTGCTGGAATATATATAAAAATAAATAAACCTTTTAAATTAGAAGACAGAATAGAAATTGATGCTAATAAAGGTGATGTTATTAATATAGGTACTTTTTCTTTTGAACTTTTAGAGATAAATGAAAACTTTGGTAATCAAAGTACAGGAATAGTACTTATTATTCCTAACTCAACAATATTTACTTCATCTTTAAAAAATTTAAATAAAGGTTTTAAATATATTTGGGATGAAATTGATGTAAACATAAAGATGGATTCTGATTATACTTTAGCTAAAAAAAGTTTATATAAAATAATAAATAATATAGATTTAATAAAAAATATACCTATAAAAATGAAAAATGAAATTAGTAATAATACAACATATAGAATGTATTATAATAAATACGATCCAGTAATTTATACTGAAGTAAAAGATAAACAAATAGTACTAAAATTAAGATATTTAGTAAATCCTAAAAAATCAAGAATAGTTAAATCATATATATGGAATAAAGTATTAGAAGAATATAAGTTGAAGAATATAGATTTAGTTACAGAATAGAAAGTAAGTTGGAAGGAATGCGTTTTTTAAATCACAACTTAGTTAATTAATCATAAAATATCTTAGGTGATTTAAATGAACTATATAAGAGCTTTAACTGGAATTGTAATAGATCCAGGACATGGTGGCGAAGATAGTGGAGCAATTGGAAATGGAATAATAGAAAAGGATTTAAATTTAGAAATAAGTAAATATATGTACGAAAGATTTAAAGAACTTGGTATTCCTGTGGCACTAACTAGAGATAGTGATATGACTTTATCTAGTAATAAAAGACCAGGAGAAGCACTATCAAAATTTGGTAATAAAAATGATGTAATCATAATATCAAATCACATAAATGCCGGAGGTGGCGAAGGCTCTTGTGGTAAATTAACTTTCTTCGAGATATTATAAGAAAGCTATTTTATAAAAAACAAAATATCTTTTTTTGTGTTATACTTGATATAAGTGGTGATAGATTATGAATAATGAAAAAGTATTACATCGTAAAGGAATAAAAATGCCTAATATATCAAATTATGAAATAATTAAAAATGCGTTTTATAAAAAAGATATTTTGAAAGATATAATTATATGCCCAGTATGTAATTCAAAAGATATACATATTTTAAAAGGTGATGGACACAAGATAATTGGTGATGATTTGATTGCATTTATATGTAATGATTGTAAGAAAATTTATGAATTTATTGATGTTATATGCAAATAATAGGTAATGTGATATAATGTACTTATAAGATAGCAGTATCGTCTTATTTTAAGATGGATACTGCTTATTTTTTTTGAAGTGAGGTGTATTATATGATTGAAGATGAAGTACAATTCAGTATTTATAAAATTGATAAAGAATTAGTTATTAATGAGTTGGATGGATTATCTGATGAAAGTTCTTGCAATCAAGTATTAGAGAAACTTATATTTTATATTGAATGTTGCGTTAGAAAAAGTGGAATTGGCAAAGATTATTCAAATAGAAAAGATTATAATGATTTTACAGTTTTATATTTAAATAGCGTACGTGAGCCTGTATGGAAAAATTTAATAAGAGGAATGTTTGATGATAAAGAAATGCAAGTGTTTAATACTAGCTCATCATATTTAATATTTACTATAATAGAAAATACAATATTTGCAATGACAGGTGGTAGAGGAAGTAATTATATTAGCAAATTTATAGAAAAGAATTTTGGACTTTATTTACTACCAAAAATTATTGACAAAGATAATCCAGTATTAAAAAAGATTGTAGAGAATAATACAAGCGGAAATAATTTAAGTACACAAAGAGTAACAAAAAATGCAACTAGTGTATTATCTGAAGAAAAGATTAGTAGTATATATAAGGAATTGTCAATATGCGTTTCTACTACATTAGCAAGAGATTTAGGAATAGATTTAGAAGAATCAAAACGCTTAATAAGTATTTCAAGTGGGGATTCATTTGTAATAAAAAAGAGTTTAAGTCTTTCAGATTTGAAGAAAGTTTTAAATACAATAATTACAATATCTAAAAGAGATGATAAATTTGTACTGAATTATTTTGTTCCTTGTGAGAAAAAAAGAAAAAAATCTAGTGATTTAGATAATACTATGTATAATTTAATTGTAAATAATCCAGTAAATACATTTGAAATAATTGCAGAAGATGTTGAACAATATTTTTCATCATATACATATGTATTACAAAATGGTAATGATGTTTTAATTCAAGATGAAGAAGAAATAAAATTTGATAAAGTTTATAAAAAAATGTTGGAATTAAGCAAAGGAAAATTAAGTATAAATTTTGTTAAAAATTTCCTTAAAAATTCATATATTTATACATTAGATAGTAATGGTGTTAAGCAAATTTATGATAAAAGATTATATGATATGCTTAGAGGAAGTGTTGAAGAAGAAAAAGAAAGTTTTTATTTTTTGAATGGAAGATGGTATGCTTTTGAAGATTCTTATTTTAATATGTTAGATGATATGTATAAGAGAATTGTTAATAAAAATAATGATTTTTATAATAATCTTAATATTAATAGTTTTAATATTTTAACTGATAATTCTAATATTACAGAAGATGATTACAATATGTCATTCCAAAATAACAATAAAGTAATTGTTGCTCATAAGAGTCTTTTCAAAAATGTGGAAATAGCTGATCTAATTTTTTGGAATGATAATTATTTGTTTTTGATGTGTAATAAAAGTGCTTTTAATGGACCAGGCACGAGAGATGTATCAAATCAAGTAGATATGTCATACTCTCTTTTGACACATATATTAGATGCACAAATAAATCAAATAGATTTATATTATGATAAATTGCGTGATTCTGAAAAAGAAAAAATAGATAAGGAAGAATTTTGTAACTTATTTAGAAAGAAAAAAATTGTTTATATAATTGGTTATAGTGAAGGATTTAGCGATAAAACCAATTCAATCTATTGTAAATACTTAATAAAAGAGTTATATCAGAAAATTAATACTGATAAGTTTCAATTATTAATAATGAATTACAAAAAGTAATTGGTGATATAATGGATGTTACTAAAAAGAAAGTATTAGCTTCAATTTTAAATGGAAAAAATAAAGTTACTAAAAGTTTAAATAATTATCTATCAATTGAAAAAAATCAAAAAGATAAGTTTGATTTAGATTCTCAAATCTATTTGAAAAGTTGTTATGAAGAATTTCAAATAAATTTATATAATTATTATAGATCAATAAAGGATAAGAAAAGTTATTTCGAAGATTATAATTTAATAGAAAAAAAATTAAATAAACCAATAATCCCTAAAAATTGGAAAAAAATAACATCAAATTATACATTTGATGATCTGTTTAAGGCATTTAGAAATAGAAAAGAGCATTATGACAAAGTTAATTGCGAAGAAGAGTATACATTGTTTAAAACAAGTGTAACAAAAAATCAATTAATTGATTTATATAATTGTTGTAATCAAGTTTTAGATAAAGAATTGTCTAAATTAGGCGAGGATGAATTTCTAAATTTTATAACATCAAACTCTGAAATAAAAATATCATTTGATATTTTGTTAACAAATATAATAGAAACAAATGAAAAAAATAAAGCAATGTATCCTACAATTTATGAATTAAACAATATAATGATTGAATTGTTTAAAAATATTAATCTTGAAACTATAACAATGAATGAATTAGATAATATTTATTATGAATTAAATGATTTATTAAAAAAAGAAGTTTACAAAGATGAATTTGTAAAACTGTATGGATTAGATTTATATAATTATTTATTAAATATGTATAAAGATGAAAATAGTACTTTTGAAGATGATAAACAAAAATTAAATTATTTCTTTTCTGAAGTCCTAAAAATTAATCAAAATCAATAAAAATGAATGAATTTTGTTTTATGCCTTCTCAAACCAAAATAAAAATGGTATAATGATTATAGGAGGTAGAACACATGAAAAATAAAAAGTATACTTATATTAGTTTGTTTAGTAGTGCTGGTATTGGATGCTATGGATTTAAAATGGAAGATTATGAATGTGTTGCTACTAATGAACTTATAGAAAGAAGATTAAATGTTCAAAAATGCAATCATAAATGTAAATATGATTCTGGTTATATTTGTGGTGATATTACTTTAGATGAAACAAAAAATAAATTGTTTGATGAAATAAAATTATGGAATAAAAAAGAAAATATAGATAATATTGATGTAGTTATTGCGACTCCACCATGCCAAGGTATGTCAGTTGCTAATTTAAAAAAGAATAATGAAATTAATAGAAATTCTTTAGTAATAGAATCAATTAAAATTATTAAAGAAATTAAACCAAAAATATTTATTTTTGAAAATGTATCAGCATTTTTAAAAACTGCTTGTATTGATGTAGATGACAAAATAAAATCTATTGAAGAAGCAATTAATAATAATTTAGATAATGATTATGTTATTATGAGTCGTGTAATAAACTTTAAAGATTACGGTTCAAATTCAAGTAGAACTAGAACTCTTGTAATTGGTGTTAGAATGGACTTTGAAGATTATATTTCTCCAATTGATTTATTTCCAAAAAGAAGAAAAGAAAAAACATTAAAACAAGTAATTGGAAAATTAAAACCTTTAACTGAATTCGGTGAAATAAGTAACGATGATATTTATCATTTCTTTAGAATTTATCCAGAACATATGCGTTCATGGATTCATGATTTAAAAGAGGGGGAATCAGCTTTTGACCAAAAAGATGATAACAAGAAACCTCATACTATTGTAGATGGTAAAATTAAAATTAATGCTAATAAAACAGGAGATAAATACAAAAGACAATTTTGGAATAAAGTTGCTCCATGTATTCATACAAGAAATGATCAACTTGCTAGCCAAAATACTGTTCATCCATCTGATGATAGAGTATTTAGTATTAGAGAATTAATGAATATAATGACTATTCCTAAAACCTTTAAATGGGTAGAATTAGATGAAAAAGAATTAAATAAATTATCACTTGAAGACAAAAGAAGATTTCTAAAAAAAGAGGAAGTAAATATAAGACAATCAATTGGGGAAGCAGTTCCAACTGAAATTTTTCATCAAATAGCAATCAATATTAAAGATAATTTAAATAGAAAAAATTATTCATTAAGAGAAATTAATAAGTTGATCAAAGATAATGATTTGTTAGATAATGGTAATCTTAATCATTTTATAAAGAATAATAAAGATATTTTATCTTTTACAACTTTATCTAAAATTGCAGAATTATCAAATGCTGAGCGAAATAATGAGGAAGCATTTTATACAAATAAAAAATTATTAAATTATATTTATAAGGAACTACCTAATATAAATAAAAAACAAATTAGAGTATTGGAACCATCAGTTGGAGTTGGTAATTTTATACCTTACATAATTGCAAAATATAGTTATGCAGAAGAATTGATTATCGATGTTGTAGATATAAATAATTACTCAATAGGTGTATTAAAGGAATTGTTAAAAATAATTGATATTCCTGAAAATGTCACTATTAATTATATATGTGATGATTATCTTTTACATAATTTTGAAGTTAGATACGATGTTATAACTGGTAATCCACCTTTTATGAAAATGAACTCTAATAATAAATTACTTAATAAATATAGAGAAAACTGTATTAATAATGAGTCAAATAATACATCATCATATTTTTTAGAAAAGTCATTAATGATAGCAGATAATGTTGTTATGGTAATGCCTAAGTTTTTATTAAATACGGGTGAATATTCAATTACAAGAGATTATGTTTCTAATTTAAATATAAAATCTATAATTGATTTTGGAGAAAAAGGTTTTGAGGGTGTATTAATTGAAACAATATGTATAAACGTAAATACTTGTAATAAACCAGGTATCACTAAAGTACTATCGATAACACTTAAACAGGAATTGAATCAAAAACAAAAATATATAATTGATAAGAAATTACCATATTGGATTATATATCGTAATATAGAATTTGATAATTTATTAAATAAAATGGATTTTGATATTTTTGATGTTTTTAGAGATAGACAAATTACTAATAATAATAGTTCAAAAAGCAAAAAAGAAATATGGGTTATTAAATCACGAAATATAAATGATGATGCTACTGAAATAAATCATATAGATGATTATGATCAATATGTGGATGAAAATGACATAAAGAAATATAATGTTTATGAATTTTTAAATAATAAAAATGTTTATATTACTCCTAATATGTCATATAAACCTAGGGTATGCAAAAAACCTGTAGGCTCTATAGTAAATGGTTCGGTAGCAATATTAATTCCTAAAAATAATGTTAAATTGTCAAAAAAAGATATGTTATTTTATGCAACTGATGAATATAGAAATTTCTATAAAATAGCACGAAATTATCAAACCAGATCTTTAAACATTGATAAAACTTCGGTATTCTTTTTTGGAAAATTAAAGGAGGCATAATATGAATTGGTTAACAGAGGAACAAATAATAAAATTTATGAATCATTATAATTATGATATTAGAGAAAGCCATAATGCCAGATGGATAGATCAAAAGTGCACTCCTGATGTTTTATGTATAATAGCAGATTGTATATTAGAATTTGCAAATTCAAATCCAGAAAAAGAATATTTTAGTTCTTTAGATATTTGGCATAATGAATATACTGTTCAGAATGTAGAATCTATATTTAAAAAACCAAATCCTGATGAAAAAAAAGCAAGGAACGAATATGATAAATTTTTTCAGCAACCTATGGAATTGTTTTCAGCAGCTGGTATTTTAAATAAGAAAAAAGTCGGTAATAGAAATTATTACAAATTATGGAATAAGATGTTATTAGAGTATATTTCTATAAGAGAAATGAATGCATTAAAATTTTTAGAATTATATAATACTAAAGTTTTAAAAGATAGTGGTATATATAATTACTTTGAAGATTTTTTAAATAATCCAACTAGTAGTACTTATGAAAAAATGAAACATGAATTTGGAAGATTTACAGTATTTAATACTCCAATAAATGGTCAAACAGAATGTAATAGAATTTTTACAAAAGTATTAAATCCAATTGCATTTATGAATAATACTTATGGAACTGAAAAAGGAAGAATGTCTAAAAATAGAATTACAAAAGATATGTTAATGTATAATAGAAATAATTTTAGAGACATATATGTTAATAAACCAAAAGAAATGA
>CALVZA010000019.1 GCA_944372415.1 uncultured Bacilli bacterium | reverse complement strand
ATTAAGTTTAAAGCTTTAAAAAAACAAAATATCAAGAATTTTAAAAAGGCATAAAAAGTGCTATATTTTGTCATGGGAGAAAACTGCAAATATTGATATTAAAATTAATTTTTTGAACTATTTTGTTTGAATCATATAAAATTCATAAATATTTTTCGTAAAAAACCGAAACTCAAATAAAAACAATTGTTTGACATTTTACGTAAATAATGTTAATATTTAATTGAGGTGTTAGATATGAATACTATTACTGCTAAGCAAGCAGAAACTTTGACTTTTATAAAAAAATTTATTGTAGCACACGGTTTTCCGCCATCAGTAAGAGAAATTTGTAAAGGTATGAATTTAAGTAGTCCTGCTACTGTTCATGCACATTTAACTCAATTAGAAAAAAAAGGATTAATTAGAAAAGAGACTAATAAGTTTAGAACTATCGAATTATTAGTAGAAAATGAATTTGAAGATAAGAATGAAGAAATTGTAAAAGTACCTCTTTTAGGTAAAATATCGTGTGGTAACCCTATTGAAGCAATTGAGCAACCTAATGAATTTTTTGATTTGCCTGCTTCTTTAATACCAGCAAAGGAAACTATATTTACTTTAAAATGTTCTGGAGAGTCTATGATTAATGTTGGTATTTATGACGGAGATTATGTTATTATTCAAAAGCAAAGTGTTGCTAGAAATGGTGATATAGTAGTTGCGTTGACGGATGAAAATGAGGTTACTTTAAAAACTTTTTATAAAGAAAATAATCATATAAGATTACAACCAGAAAATGATACTATGTCTCCTATCATAGTAGAATCTTGTACTATATTAGGTAAAGCTATTGGTTTATATAGAAAATTTAAATATTGACATAAAAGATAAATGATTTTTAAATTTATCTTTTTTTATTTATATAGTTTTTGTCGGAATTTGTCGTATGATTTTTGTTGAAAAGATATAGTAATATTTCTAAACTAAATAACTAGAATGTATAAATAAGTTGTATACCTTACTGCCTTTATTAAAAGAAAGTGAAGTAAAGGTTATGTCTAGAGGAATATATTTTATATTTAAAGGATTTTGAAATACTTAAAATGTTTTTATAAATACAAAAAAGACACCAGTTAAGTTACTGATGTCTTACCAATAATAAGGTAGGTATCTAAAGAAAACTTTAGACGTTCTACTTAATTTGATTTTATCAATAATTAATACGTAGTCAATATTTATTTTAGGCTTTTATAAGTTTTAAACCAACACTATGACCATTTATGTCAAATTTTTCTAAATCGTCGTTTGTTTTAATAAGTTCTATTGATAGAGTTTCGTCCATTATGTATTTTTTAAACATATCAAATGTTTCTTCTACTTCATTATCTGCTTTATAATATAGTTTAATTCTATCTGCTATTTCTAAACCAGTTGTTTTTCTTAGATTTTGTATTTTAGATACTGCTTCACGTGCTAAACCTTCTAGTAATAAATCACGTGTTAGTTCAGTATTTAGTATTATAAATTTATTATTTTCCATTCCTACATTAAAGCCTTCTTTAGATTCTATTCTTACATCTATCATTTCTGGTGTAATATCTAATCTTCCTCCATCAAAATCTATTGTAATTGTTTCATTTTTTAATAATAAGTTTATATCTTCGTTATTTAAATCTAGTAAAGCATTTTGATAATCTTTCATTTTAGAACCGAATAAGGCTCCACATACTTTAAAGTTTGGTTTAATTGTAAAATTCATATATTTAGATAAGTCACTAACAAATGTAACTTTTTTTACATTTAGTTCTTCATTTATTAAATTTACTAAGTCTCCTAGAATAGGTTTATATTTACCATCTATTAGACATTCACTTAATGGTTGACGTACTTTAATTTGAGTTTCTTCACGAACATATCTTCCAGTTGATATTAAACTTCTAACTAAGTCCATTTTTGTTTCTATTTTTTCATTAATTAAGTCTTCGTTATAAACTGGAAAATCTGCTAAGTGAACAGATTTTTCACCTGTTAATTTTATATATATTTCTTCAGTAGTATAAGGTATTATTGGTGCGCATAATTTACATAGTCCAACTAATACTTCATAAGTAGTTATATATACTGATTTTTTAGAGTTGTCTAAAGTACTACTCCAAAATCTATTTCTGTTACGTCTAATATACCAATTTGATAAGTCATCTGATACAAATGTAGTTATTTCTTTTACAACTTGGTTTAAGTCAAATAAATCATATTGTTCAGTACAAGTTTTTAGTAATTTATTATATTTGGATAATAACCATTTATCAATTTCTTCTCTATCTTCATAAGAAATATTACACTTATCAATATCTATTCCGTCTGTATTAGCATACATTTGGAAAAATGAGTATGTGTTTTTGAATGGGTTAAACAATTTAGAATGATCTTCTTTTACTCCATTTTCGTTAAAGTTAAGTGGTGTCCATACTGGAGAAACATATAACATGTACCACCTTACTGGGTCAGCACCGTACTTAGTCATTATTTCTATTGGGTCAATAATATTTCCTGTTGATTTACTCATTTTCTTTCCATAAGCATCTAACATCATATCGTTTACTACTACGTTTTTGAAACTTGATTTTCCACTTATAAGTGTAGAAATTACTAATAATACATAGAACCAACCTCTAGTTTGGTCTATACCTTCTGCTATAAAATTTGCTGGGAATTGACTATCAAATAATTCTTTATTTTCAAATGGATAATGGAATTGTGCATAAGGCATAGCTCCTGAATCAAACCATACATCCATAACATCAGGAACTCTACTCATAACTTTTCCACATTTAGGACAATTTATATGAATATTATCTACATATGGTCTATGAAGTTCTAATGAATTAACATCTATATTTTCAATTGATTTTTCTTTTAATTCATTTATTGAACCAATTGTTTCAAAATGTCCACAGTCACATTGCCAAATTGGAAGTGGACAACCCCAATATCTATTACGTGATATACCCCAGTCTATCATATTTTCTAACCAATTATTAAATCTTTTTGTTCCTACATAATCTGGATACCAATTAATTGTTTTATTTGCTTCTATTATTTCTTTTTTATATGCAGTATTTTTTACATACCACGCTGGTTTTGCATAGTATACAAGAGGTTGTTTACATCTCCAACAATGAGGGTAATCGTGTACTATTTTTATTTTTTTAAATAGTTTGTCTTGTTCTTTAAGATATTTTATTATTTCTATTTCTAAATCACTATCTGTTACTAGTCTACCTTTCCAAGGACCAACTAAGTAGCACCCATCTTTTCCAACTGGATTTACAAATGCTATACCATTTTCTTGACATACTCTATTGTCGTCTACTCCATATGCTGGTGCAATGTGAACTATACCTGTACCGTCACTATCTGTAACATAGTTATCTGCTAGCATTTCAAAAGCTTTTCCTTCTACTTTTACAAATGGTAATAGTTGTTCGTATTTTTTACCAACTAAATCAGTTCCTTTATATTTTTCTAATACTTCATATTCGTCTCCTAATACCTTATTTGCTAAAGTTTCAGCAATTATAAAATTATAATCCATTGATTTTACTTTTAGATAAGTTAAATCTGGGTTAACACATAATGCAACGTTTGCCATTAAAGTCCAAGGTGTTGTAGTCCAAACTAATACGTAAGTATCTTCATCAATTAATTTAAAAGGTACTATTACAGTATTTACTGATACTTCTTTATACCCTTGAGATACTTCGTGGCTAGCAAGTTCTGTCCCACATCTTGGGCAATATGGTAAAACTTTACTGCCATGGTAGATTAAGCCTTTTTTATTTAATTCATTTACTATCCACCATTCAGTTTCTATGTAATCATTATTACAAGTTACGTAAGGGTTATCACAATCTATAAATTGTCCCATCATATCTGTTACTCTTTTTACTTCATCGATGTTACTATCAGTTTCTATTTTACATTCTTCACAAAATTTTTCTATTCCAAATTTATCAATATCTATTTTTGATTTAAAACCTAATTTTTTTTCTACATTTACTTCAATTGGTAAACCGTGAGTATCTAGTCCAATTTTTCTTAATACGTGATAACCTTTCATAGTTTTATATTTACAAAAAGAATCTTTAATTGTTTTTGCAAATACGTGATGTATTCCTGGTTTAGCGTTTGCATATATTGGTCCATCATAGAAAACCCAGTTTTTTCCTTTTTCTCTATTTTTTATAGTTAGTTCTAAGATATTATTTTTTTTCCATTCAGTTAAAATTGAATTTTCAACTTCGTGTGGACTTCTTTTATCTAGCTCTTTAAAATCTTTCATATAAAATTCATTCCCTTCTATAATAAAAAAAATTCATATTATAAGGACGATTTAACCGTGGTACCACCTTATTTTATGAACTTAATCAACTTATTAATCTTAACGCGATTAACGTCTTTTCCTTATCAGAAAAGCACATCCAAAGTGATTTGTTTATAAATACTTTATTTTTTGTTTCCACCAACCACAAATTCTCTATAATATTTCTTTATAAACCGTCTTTTTCATTTGCTTTATGTGTTTAATTATAGTTTACTATTTTTATTTTGTCAACCACCCTTTACTAAATTGAATTTATGTTCTAAAGCATGTGGGTTGGATAGTTAACAATCTTGGGAATTTAAATTATAATTTATCTATTTTAATTTTCATTGCTTTTTCGTAAATTTCTACAAGTCCTATTTTATTTTCTAAAAAACTTGGTTTTATTTGATATATTCCAGGGTAACAATTTCCTTCTATTAAACATACATCATCTTCTTTAACTGCCACATCCCAACCTACATATTTAATTTCTGGAATAATTTTTGCACATTCTTTAACCATTTTTATACATTTATCATAATTTGGTATTTTATAACCTATTAAGCTTTGTTTGCTAATTGGGTGAATTTTATAAATATTATCATCTTTATCTATTGCTGGTACAATAATTTTTCCATTTTTTATAAATGTATACATACTACCTGATGAAAAGTTATCTGTAACTCCACCATTTCCTATTTTTAATACTGTATTTAATATATGTGTTACTTTACCGTCATAAAAAGTTACTATTCTAAGTGTATTTACACTAGATTTATTAAGTTTATCTAGGTCTTCGTGTTGTACTATTTTTTCTTCTATTAATAGTTGGTTATTATTTATAAGATTATTATATATTGTTTTTAATTTTCTTTTATCAAGTTTAATAAGTTCTACTCCTATACCACCACAACCGTCTATAGGTTTTACAATAATTTCTTTTTTATTTTTACAAAATGTTTTAAATTCTTCATAGTTATTATCTAGATATAACCAATCTCTTTTTAAATATTTATTAAAAATTTTATTAAATTCATATTTATTATCAAAGTATTTAAAATATTTTTTATCATTATATTTTCTTACTATTGCATTATTCTTTACTCTTGTTAAGTAAGTTTTTCTTTCTAATTTATTTAAATTATAAAATTCAAATTCTTGATAGTCGTGATAACCTGCTCCATATTTATTAGAACAAATTGCCATATCCATTAGCAAAAAGTTTTTATTTAGTTTAGTTTTTTTATTTATATTATTTACTACATTTAACATTTTATCAAAGCTTATTTTTTGTAAGCATTTTATTTTATAACTTATACTACCCATACTATACTCACCTTAAATTAATTTTATCATAATTATTAGTTTTCTCAAATAAAAAAGATTACTTTTTATATGCTTCTAGTAATCTTTTATGTATCCCTGGTTCTATTATATTTATTGCATTTATAGAATTTTCTAAAGATAGTTTGAAGTTTCCTTTCATAAATGCAATACTTGCACGTTCTAAGCCTATATCTATTTCTTTATTTCCTACCCTATATCTATTACCATATATAATTGCATTTTCTGCCATCCAAGCAGTTTTTATAGTTTCGTTTGATGTATTATATAGTTTTAGTACTAAGTCTCTTGCTGTATCTACTCTTATGTTAAGAGTTCTAATATTTATTGGTTTTGCATCAAGTTCTTTAATCATTTCTCTTATTGCTTCTGTTGCTTCTTCTAATTCTATATAATAACATTTGGGTATTACTGGTAATTTATAACTAGTTATTTTTTCTTTAGCGCTAGATAATATTGCTTTTATTTCTTCTAATTGTTCTCTTGCTCTTAATTCGTCTTCTTTTAAACTTCCTAAACTTTTAAGTGTATAATCTAATTTATCTTCTGTTTTAGAAAGTTTTAAGTTTAATAATTCCATTTGTTTTGCAAGTTTTGAATATGCAAATAATTTATTTCTATAATCTTCTATTATTGCTTCATATTCACTTTTTATAGATTTTCCTGATAAAGAAATTTCGTCTATTATTTTAACTTCGTCTTCAGTTAAGTCATAACTATATTTTATATCGTCTATCTTTTTATTAATATTATATATTATATTAAGTATTTTTTTACATCTAATACCAATAGTTCTTGTGTACTCTTCAAACATTTTTTTACTTACTTTTTCTCTTTCAAAGTCATTATATAAATTTTCATAGTAATCTAAAATAGTTTTCAATTCAAATATTGAATCTACTAAGTTAAGCACATTTAATCTATCAAATACATCTGCTATTTTCTTTTCTGATTCTTCTATATTATATTCAATTTTTAAATAATCTAGATTATAGCCTTCTTTTGTCATTTTTTCATATATAGCGAATGTATCTTTTATTTTCTTTGGTATTAGTATTTTTCCCATAAGAATAATACTTGGTGCTTCTTCAATAACAATGCTTAGGTTTCCAATAATATCATCAAGTGCTTTTACAATTTTTCCTACTTCAGTATAAGCATTATTTTCCATATTTTTTTCAAATGCTGTAAATAATTTATCTACATTTTCAAATTGTAATTCAATTGGACTAGAGATTATCTCATAATTTTCTTTATTGTTATTATATTTAACAAATATTTCTCTGTAAGCACTTTTTAAGTTAGTTACTATTTCTCTATTTTTTTCTTCACTTGTTGTTATTTCTTTTATTTCATCTAATAAGAATTTAGATTTACTTTTAACAAAATATATATCTAATTCTATTTTAGCAAGCTCACGTTCTATTTCTTTATATTTTCTAGATTTTATTAGTTCTTCTATATTAATTAATTCGTCTGTTATTTTTGGAACTTCTTTATCTTTTATATTTTTAAATTTTTCTTTCCAATTTTTATATCTATTCTCTAATTCTTTATTGTTTACTAAAGATTCTACTTTATTAAGTTCACTAAGTATAGAAGCACTTATTATTAAATTTTTATCTCTTTCTAGTAATTTAAGTGCATTATTATATTTATTTTTCATATGTTTTCTTACTATCACTATCATTGCTATTATTAGTGAGATTGCTATTATAACGTAAGCAATGCCAAATATGATATAAGTATCTTTCATATAATACACTTCCTTTATAATAATAATTTTAGCATAAAGTATCATAAAAAAAAAGATAATAATTTTATTTGTTTTGATTATCTTTTTTATTTTATATATTTTAATTTTATTCTTTTTCATTTAATTTTTTTAGTTTTTGTAAACTCCAAACAAAACAACCACCTATTAAGAAGAAGATAATACTAAAGTTATTAAAGTCAATTGGTAATTTTGGTGTTTCTAATGTTGTCGGTCCCATTATAATTGAATAAATAGAGCCTATCATTAAACCTAATATTGTATATACAGTTTGAGTTCTAAATTTTTCAAAGGCTTTTTTTAATAATTTTATAATAGAAAATATGCCAGCTATAATTCCTAAACCAAATATAAATAGTCCCCAGAATGATGAAAAGTTTAAATGTAATATATCTTTAATTCCAGTTATTATTGGTAAGTATAGTCCGAAAATTAATAATAGAGTTGACCCTGATATACCAGGTAAAATCATTGCTGATATTGCTATCATACCTACTAAAAATATATATATTCCGTTACCTATTGTTAAATTTGTTAATGACATTGATTTTAATTCAGTAGAGTTAAAATATGTTATTAAAAATACTAAAAGTATACCTATAAATGTATATATAATATTTAAATATTTTCCTTTTAATGTATCTTTTTCTTCTAATATTATAATAGGTATAGAAAGAAGTATAAAGCCCATAAATAGTGAACTAACTTTATAAATATGAGTTTCAAATACACTTGTTAAAATTAGCACTGATAATGATAAACCTATTACCCAACCTATTCCTATTTTTATTAAATATTTTATTGCTTCTTTTCTTTCTTTTTTATCTTTTGAAATTAAATCATTTAATGAATTTATAAATTTATCATAAAAACCTAATAGGAATGCTATAGTACCACCTGATACTCCTGGTACACTATCTGCTAAAGACATCATAAAACCATTAAAAAAATTTACTATATATTCTTTTATATTTTTCATAATTACCATCCTTCTTGATAATTATAACAAGTTATATTTAAGAATATCAATAGTAAATTTACGCTTGTGTAATAAATTCATAATTTAAATAATTTTTTATATTTATATTTGTATTTTCTTTAGTTAATATTTTTATATTTAATTTTTTTGTTTCATAACCATTAAATTTTATTTTATCTATATAAATATAATAAAATGAATTATCTTCTTTTATAGTACTATTATTTAAATCATAGTAATTATTATCTATTTTTAATATAGTATTATTTTTAAATAAGTTATAGTTTTTATCTATTTTAATTATTAAATTAACTATGTTAGTATTTTTATTTATATTATGTAAATATAGTATACTTGGTTTTATATCTTGTTCATTATTTGATAAAACTATTTTATCATTATCTTCCAAAAGCACCTCTACTTCTTTTATGTTATCATATTGTTTAGCAAATAAGTGTTTGGAATTATCAAAGTTATCCCATATTGCGTGACCAAAAATAATTACAAATATTGAAACACATATTTCAAGTGTTAGAATAAAAAATTCTTTATAAAAATACATATATACCCCCTAAATATGTATTAATTTTAGCACAAATGTTCTCTTTTGTCAAAAATGTGTCAAGTAAAAAATTCTACGTTAATATTACTTAATTTATTTTATTGTGTATGCGTTAAAAAGTGTACTTATGTTAATCCTACTAATATTAATAGTACTATAAATATTTCTGTTCAAATTACTATTTTTTTATTTTCTGTTCATAATTTTTTTGTAACCCTCTCTTAGCAAAAAAATTATATAATTATTCCCCCTCGACTGTATTTTTGGAGGTGAAAGTTATATAATTTTAAGTACTCATAAAATAGAATTTTCTAGATTTTTCTATCTTGCTAAACTGTAAAATAAATTATGTTTTTTGCAATACTTAACGATAAAAAAAACAAGCGTAAGGACTTGTTTTTTATTTAGTATAAAATTATACTAAAAATTTATTTAAAACATTATAATGTACATTATATTTTATGGTAAATATTTGAAAATAGTTCTTATTTTGTAAAATTTTTAAAGTTTTATACTCTATGGTGAACAAGTTTCTATTTTTAATTTATCTTTTTTTAGTTTAAATATAATACTACCTTGTTTATCTGTTCTATAAATATTACTGTTTTTTAGATTTTGTAGTACTTCTTTATTGGGATGACCATATCTATTATTTTTTCCTACACTTATTATTGAATATTTTGGTTTAATATAATTAATAAAGTTTTCACTTGAACTTGTCTTACTACCATGGTGTCCTACTTTTAAAATATCTATATTTTCTAAATTATATTTATTCATTAAATTTTGTTCTACTTCTATGCTTGCATCTCCCATTAAAAGCAATTTATTATTATTCAGTTCACTATAAAGCACTATTGAATTATCATTTTCTTCACTATAATTTTTTGTATTTAAAAAATATAGTTTAATATTATTTAAATTTAAATTATTTGTGTTTTTTGAATATTTAATATTTTTATTTTTTAAGTTTTTTATTAATTCTAATTCTAAATCATTATATTCTCCATTATTAAATATAACCTTATCAACTTTAAAATTATTTGTTAAATATAAAGCATTTCCTAAATGATCATAATCACCGTGAGTTAGTATTAATAAGTCTATCTTGTTAATACCTATACTATATAAAAACTTTATATGATTATCAGTTATTTCATATGTACTATTCCAAGATTTACCTCCAGTATCTATTACAATGCATTTATTTTTATATTTTATAACACTCATATCTCCCTGCCCTACATCTAAATAATATATATAATAATTTGTGTCTAATTTATTAATATTTTTTATGATAAATATAAATAATATTAATAGTAGAAAATATTTTTTGTTTTTAGATAAAGATATATACACTAATAGATAATATATTAATATAGTTATAAAATTTAATTTAGGAATGGGTAATATAAATAAATTTATATTTGATATAAAGTTAGATATATTTTCTGTTATATATATTAAATGTTTGAATATAGGATAAATAAATGGAATTATAAATGTTATTAAAGATAATGGATAAATTATAAAACATATTAGTGGTACAAATATTAAATTAATTAATATGCTTAGTATATTTACAGTATAATTTAAGTTTATAGTAATTGGTAAACTTATTAAGAAACTTACTAATGATATTAATAGTGTATTTAGTATATAGTTTTTATTAAATTTATTATTATAAAATATAAGAGAAAAACTAATAGAAGAACTATAAATAAAACCTATATTATAAATAAATTTTGGATTAATTAGTAATATAATTATTATTGCTAATAATAAAGTATCTAATGTACTTATTTTAATTTTTTTTAGTTTAAATAAATTTAAAAGTAAGAAAAATATTATACTTCTAGTAATACTTGCTTGAAAGTTAGTTAAAACTAAATAAAATAATAAAAATAATATTACTATTATTGTATTATAGTTTGTTCTTTTTATTTTATTTAGTATAAAGAATATTATACTTGCTAGTAAACTAATATGAGTGCCTGATATTGAAAATATATGTAATACACCATTTTTAGAATAAGTATTATATATATCATTATCTATAAAATTTTTATTTCCTAATATAAACGTATTTAGATAACCAGTTTTATCTATTTTATCTAATCTTTTTTGTATTTTATTTTTTATTTTATATATTATATTGTTTGTTGGTTCTAATTTTATTATTTCATCTATTTCTAGTGTATAGAATATATTATTATTTTGTAGATATTTTTTATAGTTAAATGTATTTGGTATAGTATTATTATTTGGTTCTTTTAAAGTGCCTTTTAAATATATTTTATCTCCATAATTTATATTTATTTTTTTATTATCATTAATATAATAATTACATTTTAATTTTTCTTTTCCTTTTAATATGAATGTTATATAATTTTCTTTGTATTCATATGAATCTACTATTCCTATAAAATTATTTTCGTTAACATTATATATAGATTTGTTATTTATATTAGTTCTTATAAGTGTTAATAATATTATTAGTATAAATAGAATATATTTATACTTCAATATATTCTTTAATATTGTCAAAAGTAGCTTGTCCTATTCCTTTAACATTCATTATTTCTTCTATGCTTTTAAAATATCCATTAGTTGTTCTATATTCTATAATACTAATTGCCTTTACTTCTCCTAAACCATTTATTTTAATTAATTCTTCTTTGGTTGCAGTATTAATATTTATTTTATAATTTTCTATAATTGGTTCTGTTATTTTAGACGTAGTTGTAGTTTGAGTGGTTATTTTTGTTGTTGTAATAGGTTTTGTTGTTGTTGTAGTAATTTTATTTTCTATATTATTTTTTGTTTTATTTGATGTTATATTATAATCACATTCTATATATTTATATGTAGGAGCACACTTACAATTGTTTAATTTTTTTATATTATCTATTTCATTTTTTGTATTTATATATATTACCATTTCATCTGTCACTTTTTTACTTAAGTTTATATTATCAGTATAAGAATTATCTTTTAAACCTCCTGCAATATTTATTACATCTTGAATAGTATAATTTTCTTTTATTTCATAAACTCCAGGATTTTTTATATTTCCTTTAATATCAGAATATTTCATTTGTTTATTATTTGAAAGAGATAGAAGAGATAAAAATAGAATTAATTTTTTCATACTGTTATTTTATCTTTAATACTTTCAAATAAAGTATCTCCTATTCCACTTACATTTTTTAAATCATCAATGCTTTTAAAATTCCCATTTTGTTCTCTATAATCTATTATTGCTTGTGCTTTTGACTCTCCTATTCCATCTAATGAATCTAATTCACTTATTGTTGCTTTATTTATATTTATTAATTCAGAATTGTTTGTTTTTGTTTCTTGTGTATTTTCTATACAATTATTAACTTCTATTACTTCTGTTTTACAAATTGTATCACAGGTTAAAGGATTATTTTGACTTTTTATTTCTGAATCACTATATACATAAATTACCATTTCACTAGTTAGTTTTTGACTTAAATTAATATTATTTGTATTTGCATTTTTTGTTAAGCCTCCAGCTAATTTTATTGCATCAATAACTCTATCATTTTCTTTAAATTCATATACTCCTGGTTTTTTTACACTACCCTTTATATCTATATAATTTTTTGTTTTATTAGTTGTTTTTATAGTAGTTTTTTCTAGTAATGAAAGTTCATTTGTTTCATTAGTATCATTATCAGGTTTTAAATAATATATAAGTGATATAATTAATACTAAAATAGCACCAATTATAAGTAATTTATATTTATTTTCTAATATTTTTTTCATAACTCTCCTTTTATTAAAACTCTCTTTATTTATATTATTATAAAAAAATTAGTATTTCCTTTTAATTTATTAAAAAAATTATAATAGTCATATTATTTATACTTAGTAATATAATATATCTTTTGTGCTATAATTTACGATGATAATACACTATTTAATCAATTAAATATTCTCATAAATGTTAAAAAGATATTAAAGAAAATAAAAATTAATTATTTATAACATAAAAAAAATTAGTTAAAATATATTTACTAATTTTTTTTTGGTTTAATTATTAATATTGACTCTGTTATATTTTTTAATTGTTTTGTTATTTCATTTAGAGTTTCAATATTAATACTATCATATAATTCCATATAATTATTTATAAATTTGTTATATAAAATTAAATTATCTTGAATATTATTGTTTACTAATTCTATATCGTCAAAATGTAGTATATAGTTTGATTTATATACTTTTAATTTTCTTGTTAAATCTGTTTCACTTATATTAATTTTATTTAAAGTTTCTTTTACTAATCTTATAAAAGTATCTGTGTAATCTGTTTCTGTTGTTAAACTAAGTATTATATAGTCTTTTGTAAATGTTTTATTTATATTAATACCATTTTGTATTACTTTTGATGATATTAGTTTATCTTGTATATCACTAGTAGGACCAAATAATATATTATAGATAATAGATATGTATGTATTTAATATATGATTAGATATATTTAATTTTTTAAAGTTTTTTATTGGAATTTTATAAGAAATATTTATTTTATTTGTGTTTACGTTCATTTCTATTTCTTGGTAATTGTTATTAACTGTTTTAGGTTCTATTATTTCTTTATTAATTATATCTACATTATTAAATTTCTTATTTTTTTGATTTTCTTCTATTATTGCTACTGCTTCGTATGGGTTTACGTTTCCAGTTATTACTATGAACATATTATTTGGGTTATAAAATGTATTATAACAATCTAATATATTTTCTTTTGTTATTTTTTTTATATCTTCTATTGTACCACTTATTAAGTTTTTTCTATTATCATTAACAAATATATTTTTATAAGCACTATATGTTAGTTCTGTGTTTGGATTATTATCATACATTTTAATCTCTTCTGTAATAATTCCTCGTTCATTATTAATTAGTTCTGTTGTAAAATAAGGTGTTCCAACATAATCTAATAAGTAATTAAGATTTTCTTTAAAATAAGTAGAAGAATATACTTCATAGCAAGTTAAATTATAAGTAGTAAATGCATTAACGCTTGCACCTAATTTAGAAAAGAAATCGAATGCTGAACCGTTTTCCATATTAAACATTAGATGTTCTAAATAATGTGCTATTCCGTTAGGAACTTTTTTATATGTTTTATCATTTGCAGTTTTAAAAACTGTATTACAAGAACCAAATCTAGTATTATAAGTTATGTAATAATTTTTTTGGTTTGTATTTGGAACAATATATATTTCTAAACCATTATTTAGTTTTTCATAAAATAAATATTCTTTAGTTTTTTCTATTTTAATTTTTTCCATTTTCACCATCTCTTATGCATAGTATTGTATTAATTTTTATTTTTTTAGCAAAGTCAATTATTTCTTTTTTTGTGACATTATTATAATTTTTAATTCTTATTTCTAATTCATCTAGTCCATATAAATTTTTAAATATGTAATTATCAATAATTCTACCTGGAACGTCTAGTGACATGTTAAGTGTTGTTGTTATAAGTTTTTTAGCGTTTTCTAATTCTTCATCAGTTATATTACCTTTATACATATCAAGTAATGCTTTTTTCATTAATTTAATTGCTAATGCTTCATTTTCTTTTGAAATTGCTGTATGTAATATAATTAAATTATCAAATTTTTGATATATACTAACACAGTTATAACATAGTGAGTTTTCATTTCTTAGTCTATTATATAATTTTGTTTCTAAAGAACCCCCACCTAGTATCATATTATATATATTTGCTACATAATTTTTTTCATACAAAGACATATTTTCTATATTTAAACCAATACATAAGTTTTCTTGACTAAAGTTAAAGTTTTCATATATTTTTTTTGTCTTATTATTTATTTTATTTTCTACTTCATATTTTATTTTATGATCTTTTAATATATTTATTTTTAAATTATCTTTTATTATTTTAGAAACTTTGTCCATATCTAAATCACCAATAATATATACATCAATATAGTCATGTTCAAGCATATTTATATAATAATCATATAAATTACTATTAGTTATTAAGTCTAAATCTTCTATATAACCATTTATATTAATTGAACTTTCTGTATTAGGACACATATTCTCTAATAATCTATTTATACTATAATTTTTTGGGTCTTCTATAATAGCTTCTATATCTTTTTTTACTCTTTCTTTTATATATTCAAATGTTACTATATCAAATTCATTATTATTCACATTAGGGTTTAATATAGTTTCTATTGGAAATTTTATAAAGTCTTCTATATTTTCCATTACTAATTTAGGGTTTATAAAATCAAAACAAAAACTAGTTAGTATACTACTACCTATTCTATTAGTTACTCCGTAAAAGTAAGAGTTATATAAGTTTTCTAATTCTATTACCATTTCTCTTCTACTATTATATTTTTTTGAATTTTCTACTAATATTTCTGTTAATATACTTCTTTTAGTTATATCTTCTTTTTTTATATTATTTCTAAATATTATTTCCATATGACATGTTTTAAATTTATCAGTTTTTATAGTATATATATTATAAGTATTGGTTTTATAAGTTTTATATGTCATTATTTACACCTCTCTTTTATTATGCGTAAACATATTAAAATTATAATGAAATTATAGCATATTTATTGTTATAATTATACTAGGTGGTGGTTATTATATGAATGCTATTCATATAGAAGCTAAAAAGGAAGATATTGCAAATGTTGTTTTAATGCCAGGAGATCCTTTAAGAGCAAAATATATTGCTGAGACTTTTTTAACTGATGTAACTTTAATTAATAGTGTTAGAAATATGTTAGGTTATACTGGTTTTTATAAAAATAAACGTGTTACTGTAATGGGGAGTGGTATGGGGATACCTAGTATTGGTATATATTCTTATGAACTATATAAATTTTATGATGTTGATAAGATTATAAGAATTGGTACTGGTGGTAGTTTAAATAAAGATATTAAAATAAAAGATATAGTTCTTGCAAGTAACTCTTATTCTCCTTCTAGTTTTGCTTATGTATGGGGTAAAGAAGTTAGTAATATAATTAACTCAAATGAAGAATTAAATAAAGATATAATTAGTACTGCAAATAAATTAAAAACAGATATTAAAATGGGTACTATATTAACTGCAGATGTATTTACTGTATATGCTGATATTAGTCATATATTAGATAAAGTTCCAAAGCATATAAATTTATTATGTAATGAAATGGAGGCTTTTGGTTTATTTCACGTTGCAAATATATGCGGAAGAAAAGCTAGTTGTTTAGTAAGTATTGTAGATAGTCCTTTTGAGGAAGGAATGCTTAATACAGAGGATAAAGAAAAGAATTTAAATGATATGATATTATTAGCATTAGAGAGTATATAAAAAATTATCAAAACAAACTTTGATAATTTTTTTATTAATTTTTAGATATTCTGATAATCATTTTACTAATTATTTTTCTACAAGAAGTCTAAGTTTAAGTAAAATAAAAGACACTGACAATTAAGTCAATGTCAATCGTAAACAAAGGTAGAAATTAAAAATTTGAATGTTCTACCCAATTAAAGTTTATCAAAAGTATTTGGCATTGTCAAATATTTTTATCTATGTTCAGTAAAATAGAATAAATTTTTTCGCAATCATATTTGTTATAATAATTATAATAAAGGTGGTTGTAGTAAATGAGAATAACAAGAAAAATGAGAAGGGAATTAAAAAATGCAGTTAACCCATTGGAAGAGTTGTTAATAATTAT
>CALVZA010000018.1 GCA_944372415.1 uncultured Bacilli bacterium | reverse complement strand
AATTAAACAATAGAATAAAGTCATTTTGTGGATAACTATTAAAAGTTGTTATTAAAGTTATATTTATCAACATCAAAAAAATAGACAATTTATTAATAATTATCTATTTAATGTCTGAATAGTTACCCTTTTTTTGTAAAATAATTTATTATAAGTTGACGTTAAAATAAATAATATGATATCATTAAATAGTAGAAGATTATTAAGATAGAGTGTGATTATATGAACAAAAAGAAAATTGTTATTAGCATTGTATTTATATCAATAATTTCACTAGCTTTACTAGGTATAACATTTGGATATTATTATACTCAAATAATAGGTAATAGTAGCTCAAAAAGTGTACAATTCACAGCAAAAAAAGATGCTATTGAATACAAAGAATTATCAGATGAAGTAATAGGTGAAGTTATAGAACCTGGGTTTGAATATATAAAATTATTTGCTGCAACTAATGTTGGTGATGCAGAAGCATCATACCATATATATTTAGATGAAGTAGTAAATGAATTTATAAGAACTCAAGATATAACATATACTTTATACAGAAAAAGTGGATATAATACAATAACAGCATCTGATTTAAGTGATTGTGAAATTATTAGTTCAGGAGAATTTCCTAAGACAGATAATTATATAAAACTTAATGAAGTATTATCAACTCCAGGGAATTCATATACTTATGCTTTAAAAATAAATTATGTAAATTCAACAGAAAATCAAGATATAGATAAAGGTCATATATTTGGTTTCAAAGTACAATACCATGGTGAATTTATAAACCCATATTTAGAAGGAACTCTTGCTTATAATATAATAAATAATTCATTTACTAAGAAAAATGACACAGAATTAGTAGTAACTCCTCCAACAAAACCAGCTGAAGAAATAAATGGATCAACAGAAAAAGTATTAAGTTTTACAAATGATGATTATGGAATAAGTTATTACTATAGAGGAGGAGTAGAAGATAACTATGTAAACTTTGCAGGAATGTGTTGGAGAATAGTAAGAATAGAAGGAGACGGAAGTACAAAATTAATACTAGAAGACCAAGATAGTACTTGTGCTACAAGTAATGGTAATTGGGATATACCAACAACAACAGGAGGTACTACTAAAACTGGTAATTTTGGGCATACAGAATATGCCGCAAATACATTAACTGCAAGTGATGGAACAAAAAATTCAAGTAGAAGATATTTAATGAACTATTTAAATGGTGGAACAGATAACACTTCATCAATGGCATATGCATTTAAGAATTTTCAAACAGGACCTTTATTAAGTTACTTATCTTATTTAAAAGCAGGAGACTGGTGCTTAAATGATAAAGCGTATGATACTCGTAGAGATAATACAACAGCATTAACTAGTCAAGAAATGTTAGATAAACAAATTAAGAGTACAACGTTCTATTATGATTCATATGTTCGTTTAAATGGAAAAACAACAAAAGAACCAACATTAAAATGTAATGGAACAAATATGAGTAAGTTTGCAGATAATACAGACATGTATGTAGGAACATTAACAGCAGATGAAATAGTCTATGCAGGAGGAAAATACTCAAGTTCTAACCCTAATTATTATTTGTTAAATCAATATCAACGAGATAATAATTTATATTGGTGGTCTTTGTCGCCTAGCAACTTCAACAGCAGCAACGATTTCGCATTCAACGTGAGCAGCGATGGATATTTGAACTACAGCTTTGTGAACCTCATCGTCTCGTTCCGTCCCGCAGTTTTTCTGAAATCTAGTGTTCAAATAACTGGTGGAGATGGAACAAAGGCAAATGCCTACACAATAGGATAAAATTAAAGATAAGAATTAAAAATTCTTATCGTCCATGAACTGAAAACTGATTAGTTATCCAGCGAAAACCCTTTCGCTGGTTGAACTATAAAATACGTTAAAACAGTATTCGCGTAAGCGAGAATATATAAAAAATAAATAAAAAAAATAAGACAAATGCATCGTTAGATGCATTTGTGAAGTTTATAAAATATGAGCAAATTATATCAAAAATATGAAAAGTTAAAAGAAAATAATGAAGACTTAATATATTTATTTCTATGTGGAAATTTTTATATAGCACTTGATAGTGACGCAATAGTATTAAATGAATTGTATGGAATGAAATTAACTAAATTTTCAAATCTTTGTGATAAATGTGGTTTTCCTAAGAATGCTATCGATAAATATAAAAAAGATATACTAAAATATAAAAGAGGTTATGTTAGTTATAAAGGATATTTTAAATTAACTAATACTAAATTTGTTAATACTTGTTATAATAATTAAAAGTGGAGGATTTATGAAAATTAAGGTATATATTATGCATTCTGAAAAAGTTGATTATAAAAATAATATTTATAAACCTTTACTTAGTATAGGATTAATGAATGATTATTTTTTAATATTACCTTTATCAGAAAAGTTTAAATCTTCTTATATAAAACAATTATTAATAGATAGTGATATTGTTATATGTGACTTATCTAATTCTAATATATTTTTAAATTTAGAAATAAAAATGGCTAAAAAACAAAATAAAAAAATATATTATTTTATTAATGAAAATGATAAAAATATTAAAAAATATAATAATGAAGAAGTAATAAAATATAATGATTCTAGTGATTTCTCTAATAAAGTTAAAAATATATTAGATAGTTTGAATAAAAAAGAAATATTGTTAAATAGAGAGAATATTTATTCTTTGGGAAAGTTAGAAAAGTAATATTTTTATTTATTCTTTTTTTTTAATATGTTAAAATTATTATGATAGGTGATCATATGAATGAACAAACTAATATTATAAAAGGACAAAAGTATAGATTTACTATATTAAGTGAAATATTAATTAGAATGGAATATAGTGAAACTGGAGAATTTTTAGATGAAACAACTGAGTTTGCTAAAAATAGAAACTTTACTATTCCTAAATTTAATATATCGCAAGATGAAAAATTTTTAGTTATAGAAACTAATTATTTTAGATTAGAATATGCTAAAGAAAAAAGTTTCTATGGAACTAAGTTTGTTCCAGAACAAAATTTAAAAGTTTTATTAAAAGATACTGATAAGTATTGGCATTTTAATCATGTAGAAGCTAGAAATTTTAAATCTATAGGTTATTCTATTGATAATATAGAAAATATAATATTAAATAATAAAGGTTTATATTCTACTGACGGTTTTGTTAGTATAGATGATTCTAAATCATTAATAATTAAAGATGATGAGTTTTATAAAAGAAATGTTAATGAAATAGATACATACTTATTTATGTATAAAAGAGATTTTGGATTAGTTTTAAGAGATTATTTTAAACTTACTAATTTACCTAGTATGATACCTAGATATATGTTAGGTAATATATGGAATAAAGATGAATACTATACTGATCAGAATATAAAAGATTTAATTATTAAATTTAATAAAAATGGTATACCTATTAACTATATTTTATTAGGAAATAATTGGCATAGTAAAACAAATAATGAATATGGCTTAAGTTGGAATAATGATCTTTTTATAGATTATTATAAATTTATAAATTATTTAAAAGAAAAAAATATTTATTTAGGAGTTACTATAAATCCTATTTTAATTAGTAAAAATGAAAGTAAGTTTCAAGACTTTATAAAATCCATTAATATAGATAGTAGTGATAATGATATAGAGTTAAATGTATATAATAAAAAAATGATTGATAATTATTTTAAATTATTTATCGATAATTTAGTTGATAATGGAGTAAATGGTTTTTTAATAGATTATAATAATATAAAAGATTTATATACTTTAAGAACATTAAATTATTATCATTATAAATATTTTTTAAATAAAAAATTAAAAAATCCTATATTAAGTAGAAATGGTTTAATTAGCAGTCATGTTACTAACTCAATTTATACTGGTAAAACTTTAGTTAGTTGGAAAGTATTAAATAGTTTACCATCATATATTTCTAGTGCTTGTAATATGGGATTAAGTTTTATATCTAATGATATAGGAGGATTTTATGGTGGTGTTGAAGATGATGAACTTTATAGACGTTATGTAGAATATGGTACTTTTAGTCCTATATTTAGATTATCTAGTGCTAATAGTCACTATTATAAAAGAGAACCATGGAAATGGGATATGCATACTTTAAGTATAGTAACTTATTATATGAGATTAAGAAGTATGTTAATTCCATATTTATATACAGAAAGTATAAATTATTCTAATACTGGTTTACCTATTATACAACCAATTTATTATAATTATCCTGAAGTATATGATGAAATAGAATATAAAAATGAATATTACTTTGGAAGAAGTTTATTTGTAAGTCCTATAACAAAACCAAAAGATATTGTAATGAATAGAACTATACATAGAATGTTTTTACCTAGTGGAATATGGTATGATTTTAAAACAGGTATTAAATATGTTGGAAATAAAAGATATATTTCTTTTTACAAAGATGAAGATTATCCAGTATTTGCAACACAAGGTAGTATAATACCACTCGCTATATTAAATGAAGATAATTTAAATAGTTCTAAAAACCCTGATGGTTTTATAATACATGTATTTCCTGGTAAATCTAATACGTATACAATTTATGAAGATGATGGTATAACATTAAATAAAGATAATTATGTTAAAACTATTATAGATTATAATTATATGTTAAATAATTATACTGTTATAATTAGACAAGATGTTACAGATTCAACTTTAATACCAAGTATTAGATCATTTATAATAAGATTTAGAAATACTAGAATGCCTAATGATATAACTATATACTTAGGTGAAGATAAATTAGAAAATTATAAATATTATTTAGATGAAAATGATTTTGTTATAGAAATAGATAAAGTTAATTCTTATAAACAAATAACTATAAATTGTAAAGGACAAGATATTGAAATTGATTTAGGAAGAATAATTAATCAAGATATTGATGATATAATAAGTGATCTAAAAATAAAAACTGATTTAAAAAGTAATGTTAGTAATATAATGTTTAGTGATTTAGAAATTAGAAAAAAAAGAATAGAAATAAGAAAATTAAAAAAACACGGGTTACATCCTAGATATATAAATATGTTTTTAAAATTATTAGAATATTTAGAAGAAAACATATAAAAGGTTTGAGTTGAGGTAAAATTTTGTGGATAATTAAAAAAATCAGAATTTCTTTAAGATTTTCTGATTTTTTGTTTAAAAAATAAGGTAAAACACAATTTTGTTTAGTATAATTTAATTATAAACGTAAAACTAATAATAAACAAAATTTTTTGGAGGTGTTTTACATGTTTAATTATACTTTAAATACATATGAAATGAAAAGAGATATTTTAAATTTTTCTAATAAAATGTCAAATAATTTAACAAAACCAACTAAAAAGTTT
>CALVZA010000017.1 GCA_944372415.1 uncultured Bacilli bacterium | reverse complement strand
TTATAATGAGTTAGAATTAAGTTTAATTAATTTACTTGATAAACAAAATATACCTTATTATAGAAATATAAAAGAATTAAATATAGGTAATAATAAATTATATTTTTTAAATAATACTATTTATGATAATGAAAATGATAATTCTAATATCTTATATACCAAGATAAATAAGTATAAGATTTTAGTTATGGGTGATGCTAGTATAAAAGTAGAAGAGGATTTATTAAAAAAATATAATATAAAAGATATAGATATATTAAAAGTAGGACATCACGGAAGTAAAACAAGTTCTAGTAAAAATTATATAGATTATATTAATCCTAAATATTCTATTATAAGTGTAGGGAAAAATAACTTATTTAATCATCCAAATAAAGAAATATTAACTAATTTAAGTATATCTAATATATATCGTACAGATATAAATGGTAGTGTAATGTTTAAAATAACTAAAAATAATTTAGAAATTAAAAACTATTTACCTTAATATTTCTTATGTTATACTAGTTTTAGGTGTTTTAATGAAATATATATTTTTAGATTTTGATGGTGTTATTAATAATTGGTATCATTTTGATGGTGTAGCTTTAGAAAATGCCCTAATTTTAAAAATGATTCTAGAATATACTCAGGCTAAAATAATAGTTACAGCAAGTAGTAAATATAGTTTACAAAGAGATAATTGTAATTATTATAAGTCTGATTTTTATAATACTTATATAAAAAAGTTAAATAAATTAGGAATTTTTATTTTTGATTTAACTCCTATGAAAGATAATAGATCTTTAGAAATAAAAGAGTATTTAATTAAATATAATATAAAAGATTATGTGATTTTAGATGATGAATTAGTTACAAAAGATTTACAAGAGCATCAAGTATTTTTAGATTTATATCGAGGTTTACAAATAGAGCATATTAAACCAGTTATAGAAATTTTAAATGGTAATCTTGGTTTTTATCCTCCTAATTGTAATAAAGAGGAAACTTCTAGTGAATTATGTTTAAGAATAAATAAATATTACAACGAAAAAAAGAAGTAGTAAAATACCTCTTTTTTGAAATCATTAAATGGCGGAGCAGGAGAGATTTGAACTCTCGCACCAGTTACCCGGTCTACACCCTTAGCAGGGGCGCCTCTTCAGCCTCTTGAGTACTACTCCAAGACATATTAATTATATGATATTTTTATTTATTTGTAAATACATAATTAAAAAATAATATAGTATATTTTTTAAACAAACTTTAATATATAAAAACTCTGTTCGTTAAACAGAGTTTTTATTAAAATATATATAAATATAATATTATTTTGTCACAAGGATAAATGGATCACTACTTGTTCCTGTTCCTCCAGCAATTTCTATAGTTGGATTTAAATATACTGACGGTCTAACACCACTTGGTTCTGCTGCAATAGAATCAGCAAGAACACTTTGATTTGGTCTCCAAACAGCATCTTTAAAATATGTAGAATTACGATGTGTAATTGACCAATACTTAGTATTATCATTTAACCAGTTATTATTTCCACATGCATTGCTATAAGTTATATCCCATCTACAGCTTTGTTCCGCTGAAGCATAAGCATAATCACTACCATATATTAATCCAATATATCCAATCCATGTTGAAGTTCTTCCAACGTTGTCTGACGCTGTACAATGTCGTGATGTTCTACATGAAGCTGGGCTACCACGTCCACCTCTTTCAAGATTATATGCTTGACTTGCTGATGTTATTTCTGCTCCATCACTACCACCATATTGTAATCCTCCTAAATTCCAAACAACACTATCTATCATTCCTTTTGCTTCTTCACTCATCTTTTTAACAAATGAATTGCAACTATTTGTACATGTTGATTGTCCTACACTATTACAATATAAACATTCAGCCTTAGTTCCATAATAATAATCATTTAACATAGATTTTAAATCTGCCTGACTCCATTCATCTATTCCGCCTCCACTATTAATATTTGAAGCAGATGAATCCCATGATGCAGATTGAATTAATGCAGCATCTCTTATTAATTTTATTCTTTCTTGAGAACCTGCACCATTGCTTACATTAAATATACCAATTATTCTCCATAACTCTCCATTAAATTTAACATAATTTTTTACAGTGCTATTTGAACCAGCATATCTAATATTTTGATCTCTAGAATCATCTTTAATTAATCCGTTTCCATTTGGATCTTTATTATATAAATCCTTGATTTTTTCTATAGCATTAACAGATACAACATTTGGTTTTACTGTTACACTTGTTTCTGCTGATAAATCACTCTTATTTCCTGCTTTATCTACTGCCCATACTTTTACACTATACTTAATATCTTCTTTAGTTTCATTTACTGGCATTGTAATTGTTTGTGTTAATTCATCCTTATCTTCGCCATCATTTAATTTATATATTAATTTACCAAATCCACTTGGTCTTACTGACTGTCCATCTGTAAAATTACCTGTTATTTTTACTACATTTGTATTGTCTCCACTAACTGATAATGTTGGTGCATTTGGTTTTACTGTATCTATATTCGCATATGCTGGATTTGTTGTCCATTCACCTT
>CALVZA010000016.1 GCA_944372415.1 uncultured Bacilli bacterium | reverse complement strand
TGAGCCAGGATCAAACTCTCAATAAAAATTTATAATAAATTTATATCAGAATTGATACTAGCCTCATTACTCAAATTCTTTTTACTTAGTTTTCAAAGATCATTTCACACTTTTTTCAAGTGCATTATTAATATACCAAATTTAAATCGATAATGCAAGTAAAAAATTAAGTTTTTTACTAATTTACTTGAATTGTAACAAATTTTATCAATTTTATTTCTTTTTTGGGTATGCATACTACTATATAACAAGTATATTCATTTGTAAATAGAAAATTTACTTAAAATTTAAAAAAACTGAAATATTTATGATAATGCTATATTTCATTAATATATCAGTTTTATTTTCATTTGGTAGTCTGTACGGGTTTCGAACCCGTGAATGCCACCTTGAGAGGGTGGTGTGTTAAGCCACTTCACCAACAGACCATAAATGCATTTTAAAATATATATTATATTCTAGCATACACATAACGTTTTTACAATATCTATATCGAGCACATTTTTTTATTTTAATTATTGCACTAAATGCGTATTTTATATATAGATGTTTTTTTAGTTTTCTACTAAAATTTCTTATTTTTTGAATTCATTTACTATAACGATTCACCACTTTTTTTATTTACTTTTATAATGATAGATTAATTTATTTTAAATGTAATATTATTTTTCAAATATTCTTGTATCACCTTGTTCATCAACACTTAATAGCAATATATTTTTTATTTTAGTTTTTTTACTTTTTAATATATCTTTTAACCATTTTTCTTTTTTTCCTAATCTTTTTAATTCTGAATAGTCTACTTGTCCATCAATAATTAAAGCATAACATAAACTTTGTTTTTTATTTTTTTTTATATTTTCTTGTTTTAATAAAATACTTATTCCTCCACTTGGTTCTAAAATAGCACAATCTAAATAATTTAAATCAAAACATCCTTTTAATCTACATTGTTCTAAAACTTGTGCTACACTCAACTTAGTCTTTTCTAAATTTTCTGTTATAAATTTATTTTTATAAAATAAAATAACTGGTTCTCCATCTATGTATTCTTCTATTCCATGACTTTTATAAGTTATATAAGATATAACATAACCAATTATACCAAATAAAATTAAAGATATTATTCCGTTAATAATAGGTAAATCAGTACTTATAATACTATCTGCTGCTATGCTTCCAATAGTTATACCAATAACGTAATCATACATTGTTAAATGTTGAATTTGTTTTTTACCTAATATATTTATAGTAATTAATAGAACTATAAAAGTAATAATAGATCTAAGAATTATTTCCATTTAATCACCATTCGTATTATTGCCTATTTTATTAATATAATACTTTTATTGGAATAACTTTATCGTTTTAGTAAATAATAAATATAGAAAAAAGTTTTTTATGTTAATAGTCGTTTATCCAATAAAAATTGATAATCTATTAAAAATTGCTAATTTAGTTAAAGAACAATTAGATAAAGAAAAAATTTATTCATCAATAATACTCTTCCTGGTAATCAAAAAATACACATTTGTACATACTCTATGTATTGTTATAAAGATTGGTGTTTGTAACTTTACTGATGATAAAAAAATATTGATTTAATTAATAATACTGACTGTATAGTGTATACTGTTCATAACTCTTACTAGATAGAATTTGTTATCTGGTGATTTAAAAATTTTTATTGATAGATTAAATCCATTATATGCTAGGAATGAGTTAAATGCTAAGAAAATGATATCTCTATCAATAGATTTTAAAGATAATAGTTTATATAGTACTGAAACCTCATTAACAAGTTTAAATAGTTTTACTGATGTTACTAATATGAAAATAATTTTAAAACATCAATTTTATAATTGCTTAAAATCTAATGATATTTTATCTCATGAGAATGAAATAAATAAATTTATAAAAGAAGTAAAAGAAAAAATAAAGAGTTAATTTTCTTTATTTTTAAATACAAATAATTTACTTATTAAATAATTACCTATAATTACTAATATTTGTGAAACTATTTTACCTATTTTATCATTTAGGTGTAATATTGTAACAATTATAAACATTGTTAACATATCTAATAATAGAGTTATTATTCTTGAACCTACAAAACTTGTAGCTTCTTTTTTTATATTTTTATTATTACTTTTAAAAACAAATACTCTATTTGTGTAATAAGCAAATATTACTGCAAATATCCATGACAATACATTAGCTATTTGTAATTCTAAAGGATTATTAGGATTTAAAAATGTTAACACACAAATATAATATACTATTAAACTTACTAGAGTAGTTAGACCTCCTACTATTAAGTAATTCCAAACTTCTTCATTTTTATGATAAATACTCCAACCCCAATTCCAAAATCTTTTTATAATATTTGGTTTTTTATTTATATATTCTTTATAGTCAATTATTTTATCTTTTTTTACTATATAAGAATTTTCTGCTAAATCTAATAATGGTTTGTCGGCATTCTCATCATCAGAATACATACACTTTATAGTACTTTTTGGATATTTTTTGTTAATAAGTTTTACTTTTTCCACACCGTGACAATTTAAGCCACTATATTTTCCGGTATTTTTATCTATTGGAGATGCAAATAAATCTTTTACTTTGTATTTTTTTGCAATTGGTTCTAATAAAAATATAGGGCTAGCAGAAGCAATTATATCATTTTTATGATTTTTTTTATTTTTAAAGAAATCTTTTATTTTATTTTCATTTTTATTCCAAAATTCTTTTATTAAATCATCAATATTATCAAATTTTGTTAAGACTTCAAAAAAACATTCTTTCATTCTTTCTTTTGATATTAATTTTAGTTTGTATTTTATAAAATAAATAATCATTTTAGGAATAAATAGTATAATAGATTTTTTTTTGTTTATTAAAAATTTTATAAAATCAATAGATGAATCTCCATCATATATAGTTCCGTCAAAATCATATACATCAAATTTCATTATTTCACATCCTTGTTTATAGTATAACATAAAAAGTTTAAAAAAAATGTTAATAACATTTTATTTATCAACATTTTTATTTAGTTTTTCTTTTAAAATAACTAATAAAAATCTTACATTATGTTTAATAAATCTAATTAATCTTTTTGGTTCACATGAAATTCTATATAACCATTCTAAATTAAATTTTATAAATAATCTTGGAGCACGTTTTTTTGTACCACTTATTACATCAAATGATCCTCCTACACCTATAAATATTCCTTTTTTAAAATCATTTATATGATTATATATAAGTTTTTCTTGCATTGGAATACCAAGCGCTACCATAACTATATCAGGATCTAATGTTTTTATTTTATTCATTATTTTATCTTTATCTTTAACATAACCGTTTGTAGCTCCAACTAAGTCAATATTAGGATATTTAGTATTAATAACTTTAATTAATTTATTCATTACTTCTTTACTAGCTCCAAATAAGTATAATTTATATTTATTTTTATTAGAAATTTTTAATAAATGTTCAGCAATGTCTATTCCACTTATTCTTTCTTTAACACTATTTCCTAAGAAATTTGCTGTTTTAACTATACTAATCCCATCTGGAACGATTAAGTTATTTTTATCATATAACATATCATTAATAGATTTATTTATTTTACTTAACATATAAGTTTCTGGATTAGCAGTAATTATAAATTGTTTTTCTTCTTTTTTTAATTTTTCTTCAATTAATTTATAACATTCTTTTTTACTATTAGTATATAAATTTCTATACATACTACTTTTTCTAATGTCTTTAAAAAAGTTTATATTATCTTCTTTTATTTTTTTATAATCATAATTTTTAGCTATAGAAAGTGATTTTTGTTGATATTCTTTTCTTAAATTAATATTATTAATTAATTTATTTAAAGTTTCTATCATTTTATTTTCATTTCTATTACTTATTAGTATTCCGTTAGTATCTTTTAATATCTCTTTTGCTCCTAATGCACTATCATATGCTATTATTGGTAATCCATGACTTGCTGCTTCTATTAAAACTAATCCAAAAGATTCTTCTAATGAAGTCATAATATATATTGATGAATCTTTATATAATTCATTTAATTCTTTTGGTGTTTTAAAACCAAGTAATTTTATATTATTTTCCATATTATTTTGTTTTATTAAATTATATAAATTATTATATTCTGGACCATCTCCAACTATATTAAGAGTCCAATCTTTATTATTTAGTTTTATAAATAATTTTATTAAATCGTTATAACCTTTTACTTTATCTAATCTTCCTACACTAATAATATTTTTATTTTTAAGTGTACTAATTTTATTATTAGTTTCAATAGGCATATTATTAGTTATAATTTTATAAGAGTAATCATTAAATATGTCTTTATAATAGCTAGTTAAGTATTTACTACTAGGCATTAAGTAATCTATACTTTTTAAAATTTTATATAATTTATTTAAATACCTTGTATTATTATTATGATATATATGTTCTTCCGCTATTTTTATATTATCATATTCATTATTTTTTAATAATTTTTCTGTAAAGTCTACTCTTGTTGATATTATAATTTCACTATTACAATTAGTCATTGATTTTGTTAATAATGTGCTTTTTAAATATAATACTTTTGTTGCATATATTCCTTCTTTTAAAATATTTATTATATTTTTTTTATGAAGAGCACTAATAAATTCTTTTTTGTTTGGTTTAATGTTATTAGTTAAATAAGTAACTTTTACATTATTATTTAATTCAAATTGGGGTTTTTCATTTAATTTATATAAAGTTATTATTTCTACATTATATATTTCACTTAGTATATTAGCTTTCATACATACATTTTTTTCTACTCCACCATAATTTAAATGTAGAGCATATATAGTTAATTTATTTTTTTCTATTTCTTTATTCTTTTTGTTAATTAAGTTTAATTCATCAAAGGCTAGTAAAAAATATAGTACTATATAAATACTTACTGCAGGTGCCATTAGTGTATGTCCACTTATACATGAAACTGCAAAGATCATACCTATCATTAAGAAATAGAATACTGAGTTTATAGTAATTTTTCTTAATTTAATTATATTATATATATAATATATTAATGGTAATAAGATAATAATTAATGCAATAAGTCCTGAATGAAAATATATATCTAGTGGGTCTATTTCTATTAGTTTGTTAATTGCAAAAGACTGAATTTTAGTATTGTTGGTATAACCAATTCCAAATAGTAAAGTATTAATATTATAATTTTTATCATAAATTCTATAAGTAACTTTAAAATAAATATCTCTATCACTTAAAAGTGCTTTTCCATAATTATTATAAAACTCTATTAATTTTGAGTCTGTTTTATTATTATTATTTTCTTTTTCTATTCTATCAATTTCTTCTTTTATTAGTTTTCGTTCCTGTAGTCTTTTAGCTTCTATTTCTTTATCTTTAGATATTTGTTCTTTGTCTTGTATTTGTTGTATTCCTAAAGTAATTTTTATATTATCCATGGAATGTGAATTTATAAAAATTATTCCTGTTATAATTAATATTACAAATGTAATAGAAATTAGTTTGATATTATGTTTATTATTTTCTTTATAAAATAAAGAAATAATAAACAATATAAACGTATCTATTAACAAACCTATCATAGAAGCTTTTGTTCCTATAGTAGATATTATTAGTATAGATAATATAATAATTAATGGACAATAAAGTTTTTTCTTTTTTAATAAATTATATATAAATGGGAATATCAAAATTAATATTATTGATATTTCATTACCTGAAAAGTACCATCCTGTATTACCTTTTAAACTAGAATAATATGTTTTAAAACCAGTATTAGTTATTAATGGTATAAATAATAATATACAATATGTTATAACGTTTATCATTAATATATAATTTAATTCTTTTTTACTAAATTTTTTATCATCAAAATAACATATTATACAAGGTAGAAGTATAGGATAATACATTAATTTAAACATATATATTAATTCTTGTATTAAATTATCAGGGGTTAAATAATTTATTTTTGTTATAAAATATAATGTTATATATATAAATATTAATGTTAAATATATTAAACTTTTTTTCTTATGCTTTGAAAAACTTTTTATTATTAAATAATATAACATTGCTATTAGAAATATAGTTTTTACAACCATTCCTAAACTAATATTAAACATATTAAATCTTGTTATAAGAGATGTAACAAGATCTATAATGGGTAGTAATATTAAAAATATATACATTCTTTTTTTATTATTCATTTTATATCACTCTCTAACTACTTTTGTATTTTTATGAATTGTTAATAATAACATGTATAAACTTAAATATATTCCTGTAGTAGGATATCCTATAACATGTCCAGCTACTGTTGATATAGCTATCATTAAAATTATTATTGAAATATATATTATTGAATTATTATTGTAATTTATTTTATTATTTAATATTAATTTAATTAAGTAAATAAATGGTGTTATTATAATTATTAATCCTATTATTCCATAATGGAATAATATATCTATTATATCCATTTCCACATATCTTTCAACATAACAATTATTTATTTTGGAAGTATTTGAAAAACCTACTCCCAATAATTTATTTAAAAAATTTGAATCTTTGTATATTGTGTATAAAGTATATGCTTTATTCTCTCTTCCACTAAGTATTACATGTGTAATATTATATATTGTTTTATTTTTTATTATATCCGTTATTTTATATGATATACATTTTTGTTCTTCTAATTTTTGTTGGTCTTTTTCTTCTGTTACATTAGTATTTTTTACACTATCTTCTACTATTTCAACTTTATTGTTTAATCTATCTTGTTCTTTATTTAAGTTGGCAAAAGCTGGTGATATATAAGTTAGTCCTAATGTTAACATTAAAGTAATAATTAAACAATATATATTTTTTTTATTTTGTTTTGTTATAATAAATATTACCAATAAAATAATAGTAATTAATATTAATCCTAACCAACTTGTTTTAGTACCTATTATAAATATTGAATATATGATAGGTAATAATATTAAATAATAAAGGTAAGTTTTTTTATTTTTATTATTTATTTTTTTTATAAAAAATAAATATATAAAAGGATATAACATTAATATAATAGAACTTATATCATTTGCTGCGTAAAACCATCCTACACTTCCATCATTATTTTTCATTGTGTATGTGTTAAAATTAGTATTTGTTATTGTAGGAATAATTAATAACATTGAATAAGTTATTAAAGAATAAAACATTAATTTATTTATATCTTTTTCCTTGTATTTAAAATCATTATATAATACTAAGAATGCAAAAAATAATATTGAGCCATAAAACATTTTAAATATTGATGATATTTCGTTAATAATATAATCTTTATTAAATATATAAGGTTTAGATATAAAATAGAGTAAGATAAACATACTGACTAATATTATATATTTTATGTATGTTTTTCTGTGTTTTGATTTTGAATAAAATATAATATATAAAGTAATTATAAATATATATAATCCTTTTATAATCATTCCTATAGATATTGGTAAATATATAAATCTAGCAACTAATGATGTTATTAAATCTATAAAGGGCAATAATATAAAAAATAACGAATTTAATTTAATTATATTTTTTTTCACAATATTTCACCACAATTTAATTATAACAAAAATTATAATATAAAAAAATAGAATTGCTATTTTTATTTAATTCTATTTTATAAGTTCATAAATTCTTTGTATTTTGGTATTATTTCTTTTGGAGAACCAATTTCAATTACTTCACCATCATTTAACCATAGTACTTGATCACACAAGTCACTGATTGTTCCTAAACTATGAGATACAATTATAACTGTTCTTTTATCATCAGAAATTAATTCTTTCATTTTATTAAAGCTTTTTTCTTTGAATTTTACATCTCCAACTGATAAAACTTCATCAATTAACATTATATCTGTTTCTAGTATTGCAGTTATTGCAAATGCAAGTTTAGAATACATACCTGATGAATATGTTTTTACTGGTTTAAATATAAAATCTCCTATATCTGCAAAATTAATTATTTCTTGTTCTTTTTCTTTTATTTCTTCTTCTGAAAATCCTAATAACATTCCAGAAAGATAAATATTTTCATATCCTGTTAATTTATTATTGAAGCCTACTCCAATTGATAATAAAGATATAGTATTACCATGCAAATTAATACTTCCTTTATCTGGTGAAAATATTCCTGCAATTGCTCTTAACATTGTAGATTTACCACTACCATTTTTTCCAATAATACCTAGTATTCTACCTTCTTCTATTTCAAATGAAATTCCTTTTAAAGCTTCAAATATTTCTACTTTTTTTCTTTTTTTGCTCCAAGTTGCTCTTATAGATGTTTTGGTTAATCCTCTATATGATATATGTAAATTTTTTACTGTTACAGCTATTTTTTTATCTTGATTTTTCATTATATCACCTTTGCATAACTATTTTCATTTTTATGAATAATATTAATTCCTATAAAACATAGTATTAGTCCTATAATTAACCAAAATGCTAAACCTTCAAAACTTGGTAATTTAGATTCCAATAATACTTTTCTCATTTCATCCATATGAAATGCTATAGGATTAGCACGTAATAGAACATATTGTAATATTCCGTGTAAACGTTCTCTTATATTATAAAATATACCTGATAAATAGAATACCATTCTTAATCCTATTCGTGTTAAGTTAGCCAAATCATTTAATAATACTCCATAATGCATTAATATCATACTTATTCCAAAAGTTAAAATATACATAACTATTACAATCGGGATTAAGTAGAATGCATGTACACTAAAAGAAACACCTTGAAATAACATTAAAGCAAATGCAATAAAATAAGAAATTGCCATTTTAAATAAATACGTATAAGATTTAGACAATAATAAAATATATTTTGGTATGTATACTTTTGTAACTAACCCTCTATTATGTAATATTAATTGCACCGATCCAGTAATCATTCGATTAAAAAACTCCCATGCAGTAAGTCCAATAAAAATAAAAGATGCAAAGTATTCTGTTTTATTTTTAAAAATAACTCCAAATACAAATGTATAAATTAACATAAAACATATAGGTTCTATAATCCACCATAGCCAATTTAAATAAGAGTCTGCTACTTCACTTTTCAATTCTGCTTTGGCAGAACGTATTGCATATTTATTATATTTTTTTATATTTTTAAAAAATAATTTAATATTTTTCATTATTTCACCTTCTAATTTATTTTAACATAATTATAAAATTGATAAAAGCAAAAGCTTAAACTTTTGCTTAATATAACTTTTTCTCTTTTATTATATCTTTTTCTTATTCTTCTTCTATATGTTCTATTGTTCTTTTGAATCCTTCTGAAATTGAGTATCTAGGTTTCCAATTTAATTCTTTTCTAATTTTTTCACTTGATAATATTCCTTTTTTAAAAGAAGCGCAACCTTTTTGTTCTTCTTTAGGTATATCAAAAACTAATTTCAAGTTTTTTGATGGTTCTAAATTTATTAAAACTTCTGCTAACTGTTTAATAGATGTTTCAGATTTTTCATCAGATATATTGTATACTAAATCATTTGAATTTAATAAAACTAATAATATAGCTTCTATAGCGTCACTTATATATGTATAAGTTCTTACTGATGATCCATCGCTTTTAAGTACAATATCTTGATTATTTATTATATTTTTTAAAAAATCAGCTTGAACTCTTCCATCATATATTGACATTCCCGGTCCATATGTGTGTGCTAATCTAACAATTTTTGTATTTAAATCATATTCATCTTTATATGCTGCACATAAATTTTCTGCTGCTTTTTTTCCTTCTGCATAACCATTTCTTGGAATCAAAGGGTTAACCTGTCCTAGTGGTCCGTTCTCATGGAATAATTCTTGTCCTTCTGATGGTTCACCATAAATTTCACGTGAAGATATAAATAAATATCCTGATGCATTCTTTTCTTTGGCTAGTTGTAATGTATTCGCAGTACCTAATGTATTTGCTAAATTTGTTTCAACTGGATGCATACTCATTATTTTTGGACTTGCAGGAGATGCTGCATGTATAATATAATCGATGTTTTCGTTAACATTAAAAGGTTTTACTACATCTTGAATAACAACTTTAGTATTTTCGTTTTCAGAAATATATTTGTCTAATTTTTTTGGATTTCTTACTACTGCAATTATTTTTGTATTTGTATCAAATAATTGGTTCATTTTTAATAATGTATAACATAGGTATGAACCTATCATTCCTGATGCACCCGTAATTAAAAAAGTTTTATTTCTTATCTTTTCATCTAATTTTTTAGGATTATAATCTATAATTATGTTTTCTATATCTTCATCAACAATTTTAGTATATTTCATATTTTCACCTTTTTAATTTTTTTAATGTTTTCCTTTCTTCTTTCTCCTTTAAAATAGATATTTGTTCATAATCTCTCATATTTAAATTACTTAATAACGTATAAAAATCTTCAGGTGTTGTTACTTTAATGTTTCCTCTATTTCCTTTAATCATATGGCAATCGAATCCATACTTAAACATTAATCCGCAAGAATCTACTATTCCATCATAATTTGGATTAGTTTTTCTTTCTATTAAGTGCATATTATATATATCGTTTAAATAAAATCCTTGTGGTGCTTGTGCTGTATACATTGTTTTTCTTTCAGGCATTTTTTCTACAGAAATTCCATTACTGCTCATTATAGGTGTCTCAAAGCATTCTGTCACAGTTATTGCAGAACCAAATTGTTCTACTCCCATTATACAATTATCAATTGTTTCTTGAGTAATAAGCGGACGAACTCCGTCATGTATTAATACTACTGCATTATCATTATATTTTTTTGCTTCTTGTAAACATAAAAATATAGAATCTTGCCCTGTTTGTCCACCAGCAAATACATTTGTTACTTTATCTACTTCATATTTATTTATTAAATTTTTTAAATAAGGTATCCAATCTTTTATACATGCTACATATATTTCATCTATATTTTCATTTTGTTCAAATAATTCTAATGTATGAATTATTATTTCTTTTCCACACACTTTCAGAAATTGTTTTGGAATTTCAGCTCCCATTCTTTGTCCTGTTCCACCGGCAAAGATCATTGCTATTTTTTTCATAGTATCTCCCTTCATAATTTTTGCTAATATAACATATTATAAACAAAAAAGCAAATTTTTAATTTGATATTATATAAAACGTTTATTACGTATTAATAATTTTTAAAAACTACATTTTTATTTAATGCAAACTTATTATGTGGATTCTTTTTTTTATTTTTATATTTTTTTGTTTTTTCTTTTCTTTAAAACAAATGCCAGTAAAAATAATTATACCACCAATACTTATAATAATATCTGTTTTTGTATTTTTATTTATATATCTTAATTCTATTTTATGAACTCCTGGATCAATATATATACCTAAAAAATATTTATTTGCCTCAAAAGTTGAAACTTCTTTCCCATCAACATATACTTTCCAATTGTCAGAATAAACTGTTGAAAATTGCAATACACCTGCATCTTCACAATTTACTGTTCCCTTTATAAAATTATTATCATATACTATATTACTAAAATTAGACTTATTTAACTCTTCTATATCATTTTCATAATTGTCAAATAAAACCACAAATACTTGTATATCATCATAAGTATATTTACCTAGCTCTGATAATTCAAATGTAATTTTACCATTAATATTTGTTTGATAGCCCAAATTTACCAAATAATTTTCCATTTCATAGTAATAAGGGCTTGAAGCTTTATTTTTGATTGTTTTAGCAAAGCTTGTATCTTTAAATTTTGAGGTTATTTTATATTCATAATCTTTTTGATAAAATTTTTTACTTTCTAAATATACATCCCCTAAATATTTAATGTTTTGTTCATATTCAGAATCTAAATTATTTATATAATTTTCATATAATTCATTTTTGTTAAAAGGTTCATATTTTAGATTAGTAACTTTTAAATATACTTCTCCTTTTAATTCAGAACTTATTGGAATATTTATTTTTTTATCTGAATTCTCTTTTATAATTATTTCTCCGTTATTTTTATCATCTATTTTTAATTTTTGTATTTCGTATTTTAATTCATTTTTTATGTTTTTATTATTTGTTACATAATTTGTATTACCTTTTTCTAATGCTACTGTTTTAAGCATTGATGATTCCTTTTCAATATCTGAAAGTTTCTCAAAATTATCAATATCTATATAATTAGTATATAACGAAGCAAATGAAACAAAATTATTATTTTTATATATTTTTGTATTACCAATTTTATGTTCTAATGAATATCCATATGGTATATTTGATGAATTTTCAGTTACATAATATTTGTTACTTAGTAAAGTTGTTATTTTTGTCCTATTATTAAAATTTTTAATTTCTTCACTTATACTATAATCAGCATTTGATAGTTCAAGTGCTAAATCACTATATTTTTTTGATGTAATAGAATAATATTGAGCCATAGAATTATAATTTAAATATATTGAATCATTTAGTAGTTTATTTGGATTTTTAGAAATTCTATAAAATTCTTTATCCTTTTTTATATAATTTATTGCATCATCAAAATTTGCTATAGTTTTGTAGTTTGTAGAATATATTAGTTCTGGTACATTTATGTTTAAAAAAGCATCTAAGTAATTATTTCCACTTATTCCGTAATAATAATAAGAATATACTAATATATTTATAACTGTAAAGAATAATAATATTAATTGATAAATTTTATATTTTTTAACTTTTGTTATTATTTCTTTTTTAAAATTCAATAATAATAAAGTTATTATTAAAAATATAATTGTAATATTACATAATAAATTTAAATTTTTTTCGAATATTATTAATAGAATAATGTATAATATAGATGTTATTGCTAACGTAATATAATGTTTTTGGTTTATTTTAAAATCAGAATCTAATAATTTTACTGTCAAATATGAAGAGATAAAAACTAAAACAAATACCCATCTATTATTTGGAAATGAAAATCCAGCAAATATGCTACCAACATTGGAAAATAATAATGGTATAAATAATATTAAACCAAAAATAATCCACTTTTTATTTTGCTTTAAATTAGTAATTGCTAAAAGTGTACATAAGATAGAAATTGACATTGTACCTATTGTTACCCAATTAGTACCATTAAATGATATTGGCGCTAATATTAAATTTCTATAATATGATATAGTATAAGGATATATATAATTTAATCCACTTCTACTTGAATTAATAAAGTCTACTAACGTTGGATATAAAATAAAAGATGACAACAATACGCCTAAAATCGCCAATAAAAAAGTTGATATTAACTTTTTTACAACATATATTTTTCCTTGTTTATAGTATAATATTATTGTATATATTATTCCATAAATAGCTAAGCATATACTTAACATATAAGCAAAATAAAAGCTCATTATATACATTATTGCAATAGTTATTATGAAAAAGATTTTTTTATCCTCAGATAATAATCTTTCCAGTGCAAGCATTGCTATTGGAAAAATAATCATTGCATTAATAAAATATGGATGCCTTACTGATGCATATAGTGAATATGAACAAAAGGCATATGTGAGTGCTCCTATTACACTTGGAATCGTACTCTTTTTTTTATAGTTAGTATATATTATAAATGATATACCTGCTAAAAAAATTCTTGCTATAACTGCTAAAAGATAAAATATATTCATATGTTCTTCTTTAAAAAAAACACTAAAATACGATATGAAATCTCCAATATTGTAATATGCTAAATTTGCAAATAAATCTTTTCCTAAAGCCACATTCCAAGAAAAAGTATTAAAAGTAAAGGTTTTAAAAAAATTAATTAGTATTCTTCTAAAATTTATTAAATTGATATAGTGTTGTGTAATTCCGTCACTATCATAAATAAAACCTTTATGATAATAAATAAATATTGATAATATAAATCCGATTATAATAAAAAAAGCAAAAAAGTATATTATATATTTATTATATTTTTTATTTTTCATTATCATTCTCCATATCTATATTATTAGATTTTATTTTATCTTTAATAATAAATTTAGGTCTTCTTTTTGCTTCTGTATAAATTTTTCCAATATATTCTCCAAGTATTCCTAAAAAAATCATTTGTAATCCGCTAAAAATTAAAATTAAACATACTATTGTTGCATAGCCACTAGGATTAATTCCAATAAATATTTTTTGAATAATAATTATTATTAGATATATTATGGCTATTATAAATGACAAAAATCCAATAGAAGTTGTAAATTTTAATGGTATAACTGAAAAACTTAAAATTCCATCCATAGCATACTTAAATAATTTTATAATTGACCACGATGTTTTACCATGCATTCTTTTTTCAACTTGGTATGGCATATAATACACATTAAATCCTACGTAAGAAAATAATCCTTTTGAAAATCTACAATATTCAGGCATGTTAATTAATGCTTGTTTTATATTTTTATTAAACAGTCTAAAATCTGATGCATTAGTTTTTAATGGAACCTCGCTCATTTTATTAATTATTTTGTAAAAACAGTTTTTAAAAGTTGTTAATATTTTAGATTCTTTTCTTTTGTCTTGATAACATGCAACGCAATCATAATCTTTATTTTTCTTTAAAAATTTATACATTTCTAAAACATATTTAGGATTTTGTTGTAAATCTGCATCAATTATTGATATAAATTCATTATGACTTTCTTTTAATCCTGCCAACATAGCTGCTTCTTTACCAAAATTTCTAGAAAAATTTAAGCAAGTAATTTGACTTTGGGGATTATTTTTAATTACATCAATTATTTCTAATAAAGTATTATCTTTACTTCCATCATTTATAAAAATATATTCAATTGAAATATTTTTAAAAGTTTTTTCACATGTTTCATAAAATATTTTTATATTTTTTTCTTCATTATAACATGGTATTATTAAACTAATCATTTTTTCACCTCTATTAACTTTCATATTTTACTTATAATTTTTTATCTTTATTAAACACAAAAAATTATATTTAACATCAGTACCTTACATAAATATTATTAAAAATTGTTTAATTATTTTTCATTTTTATATATTTTTTTATTTCATCTGTTATTCTTTTGCAATTATTAAAATCATTGTATTCAAAAAACTTATTTGATTTATTAATATATTTTTTTTCATTTATACAATTATTTTTCATCTGTTTACAAAGTTCATCTATTAAAATATCTGTATTTTTTATTACATCTCCAAATCCATCTTTTTCATAATCTATTGTTGCGTTAGTATAATGAGGAGGTAACTCATCTGGATGAAAATATAGTATTGTTTTATTCATATATGCAAAATCATATTGAACGCCTGAATAATCTGTTACCATTAAAGATGACTGTCTTAATATTTTTTCATAACTAATATTGCTTGTGGCAGGAATTATTTCAACATAGTCGTTTTTTTCAAAATCAACTATTTGAGCCGATAATGTAGGGTGAATTAGGTATATTATTCTATAGTTGTATTTCTTGGCAGTACTTATTAATTTTTTATTATTAATTAAACCATTATATATTTTAAAGTATCTACTATTTTTAAAAATATTGTTATGTCCTCTAGCTACACCATGTTTTAAAGATGGAGAAGCTATTTCGTGTCTCCAGGTTGGTGTTATAAGTATAATTTTTTTATCATCTGATTTTAATCCGTCATATCTAGGCAAACCAGTTAATTTTATTTGTTCATCTTTATATCCATATATTGGTTTTTCAATGTTCTTTTTTTCAACATTCGATGAAATAAAATATAATTTTATATTATCTACTAATCTATTTTGATATTCAGGTATATCTTGAATTGTTAATCCATGTTGAATTTCCATAACTTCAGCATTAAAAATATTAGAAATGAAAACACGTGCTAGCCCATTAAATCCTAAAAATCCAAATATATTTGCATGAGTTTTTAATATTACTTCTGCATGTAAACTATATAATTTTGCTTTTAAACTATTATATTTTAAAACATGATGCCTATTTTGCTTAATTAATCTTTTATATTCTGGCGCATCTTTTTTTATTATATAATATATATTTTGATTATTTTTCAATCCATATTGATAAATATATTCTCCATTATCTCCAGCTTTATATAGTTTATCAAAAGTAATCCAAATATGTTTTGTACCTAATATTGGCTTTGTAATAAAATATAATAATCTTAATATAGATAATTTAATTACTCTTATTTTATTTTTTTCATTTTTAAGTTTTGACAACAAAAATAGCAATTCTAAACTAAAAGTTTGTACTTTTTTTCTTTTTTTTATAATTAATTTATCTTTTTTATTCAGTATAGTAAAATTCTCATAATTCCAGTATGATCTTTTTGAGTTGTTTAATCTTGATTGTACTTTAACAAAATTAAAATTCAATAAGTATTCTTTATCATTAATTAATAAAAATGCTTCTAGAACATTAAAATTATCATTATTAATATCTATTTCAAATTGAAATGTATATTTTTGAATATATGTATTCCCAAACACATTCAATGAATTATATATATCAGTTTTACATATCTTTATTAAATCTTTACCATATTTTATTTTTAATTTTATTTCTTCGTCATTTAAATAATCTTTTATACCTAAAGTACAATCAAATATTAGTTTACCTTTCTTATAATTTATTGCATACACATTTATTTTCTCTTTTGCTAAATTTAAAATAGGTGTTTTTATTTCATTATTAAACTCATAAATCTTATTATTTGTTACAATTCTATTAATATTATTATTGTTTTTTTGTTTGTAAAAAAACATTTTTAATGATCTGCTTATTTTAAATTTATGTTTAATTTTTTTATATTCTGAATCTATACTTTGTTGAAGAATTATATTATTTTCTATATAAGTTAATAATTTTTGGGTCAATCTTAAAAATTCATTATAATTGTCATTATCTAATATATTTTTATTTCTATCATTAATATTACAATTAAATTTTGAATATAATATGTACATAATTATTTCTTCTACATACACTGGAACATATTTTTTATTTTCTAAATAGTTTATCCAATTACTTAATGATTCTATATACCAATTAAATTTATATTGTAATAAATTTTTTGAAGTATTATCTTCATAAGCAGCAAGAGAAATTAAATCTATATTACCTAAATTATAATAATTTGGTTCAATTTCTAAAACATCTATTAAAAATTTTTCTCTACATTCTTCATTAAATGTTTTATCAAACATTAAATTTAATATTAATCTTTTATTTATAAAATAACTTTCTAAACAAGTGTTTATTTTACCCGAATTTTTCTCTAAGTTCACATTTTCATTATTATTGTTGCTCAAAATATATTTTTTATATTGGTTTGTATCATAGTCTTTATATAACATATTTGTTATAATTAATTTATTTTTAATATTAGCTGAATTAACTGATTTTATTTTGCTTAATATTTTTTTATCTTCAAATAATATATTGGGGTTACTAAAATTTATAAAAGTACCTTTACATATTTTTAAAGCATCATTATAACAATCTGCAACATTTACATTACTTTGTTCTCTTATAATTAAATTATTATATTTTTTTAAAGTTGATAAAATATTAGTATCTAATTGTTCTGTTTCTAATATTATTTCAAATTTTTCTTTGTTATAATTTTGAGATTGTATGCTTTTAATACAATTTATTAGATTATCATTATTATTATTTACTATAACTATTGAAAAATCAACGTTGTTCATTTATATTACCTCACTTCATATATTCGTCTATATTTTTAACAATTTTTATTGTACAATTCTTTGTATTTGTTACGTATTTTTTTATAAATTTTTCTAAATTTTTCATATTATATTTTTTTTCTAAATCCAAACATAAATCTTTTGCATTTGTTTCACTATATCCCGGTAAATTATTATAATCTAATTCTATTCCTCTTACAACATCATAATTGTTTTTATCAAACAAATAAAAATATAATGGTATTTTTCTTATACCGGCTTCATATATTATACATGAGTAATCACTAATTAATTTATCTGCAATAAAAAGCATATCAAATGTATTAAAATCTTTATCAATTATTGCTTTATTTGATATGATTTTAAGTTTAGATAACGGATGCATTTTAATTATTAAATTGTATTTTTCAAAATTAAATGTTTTTATTAAATCGTCAATATATTTTTTTAAATCTTTTTCATTTTTTCTAAAAGTAGGTGCATATAAAATATTTTCTTTTTCTTTTAATTGTGGATATTTTGTATATATTTTGTTTTTTATTTCACTTTCATATATTTTGTTTTTTAATAAATCAACTCTAGGCAAAGTATAAATTTTTATTTTTTTTTCAGAAATGCCAAATCCAGATGCTAAATTTTCTCTGTATTCTTTTGAAGATGCATATACAACATCATAATTTTTATGCATTTTCATTGCTTTAGCTATTTTATAATTACTTCCTTCGTCTTTAGTTAAAATACTATATCCAAATTTTTTCATAGTTCCAATTGAGTGCCACATTTGTATTATTGTTAATTTTTTTTTATGTTTTAAGATACTTACTGCTGGACAAAATGAATCAAGTATACAAACTTTTGATGTCGCTAAATGATACATTTGTCTAAACATGTGTAATCCATATTTTATTTTAGTACTTATTTTGGATTTAACTCCACCTTCTAATGTTTTACATAAATAAACTACTTTATATTTTTTTGAAAGTTCTTCTCCTAATAATTTAAAATCTAAATTTATCTTATTTGATTGCCTACTTATCATAACAATTTTATTTTGTGTAGGTAAAAATTTTAAAAAAGCATATATAGTATTCATTATAAAAATAAAACATTTAATAAATATTTCTATCATTTTCCCCCTCCTTTTAATATTGTTTTTTCTATTATATTACAACTGTTATTTTTAATGATTTTCATTTTATCAAATCTATTTTCTATATTTATTTCTTTTAATGAATTCAATATTTTCATTAATTCTTTAAAATTACTTACTTCAAATTGATTATTTGTAAAACAACTTATTGTATGCATAGGTCTTCTATACTCATACATATTTTTATCAAATCTATAAAAAATTAAGGGTCTGTTAAAATAAGAATATTCATAAGCACAAGATGAATAATCTGTAATTAATATATCAGTTATGTATAATAATTCATTTATATTTTCTTTAGATAAATCTAATATATTATTTTTAAAAGATTCTTTAATTGTTATTTTATTTCTTATAAATGGGTGATTTTTTATTATAAAAATAAAATTATTATTTTTACAAAATCTATTTATATCGTCAAAGTTAATATTATTATAATCATAATATGCATTTTCTGCACTTTCTCCTCTATATGTTGGTGCAAACATAATTATTTTTTTATTTTTTAGTATAGGGTATTTTTTAAATAAATATATTTCTTTGTTTTTAATAACTTCTAAATTTGTATAATTTTCCATTCTAGGGATACCACAAGCAATAATTTTAGTTTTAGAAATTCCAAACACTTCTTTATAAATATCTATTAAATCTTCATTATCTACAATCACGTAATCATATTGTCTATGCGAAGATATAAAAGCATGAGGACTATTTTCTTTCCCAAACCTTGCATATCCAACAGCTTTAAAACCTATTCCAGCGTGCCATAACTGTATTAAAATTTGTTTTTTGTTTTTTTTAATTATGTTGTATAGTGAAACATAATTATCTATAAATACGTATTTTGAAGTAGATATATATATTAACTCTTTGATTCTTAATACTTTAGAATTTTTTTTATTTTTATATAAATTGTTTGTCCAAATCTTAATTTTATATTTATCACGTAAATAATTATATAGATATTTTAAATTATCTGATAATTCATCATTATTTTCGGTAAGAAATAATATTGTGTTTTTTTTACTATATAAATGAATAGTCATATTATAAATTATATTTATTATTTTAAATGTAATTATTTTTAAAAAAACTTTTGTTTTTTCTTTAATTGTATAGCCTTCTGTTAATCTAAGATATTTTTTGTTGTTTTTATTTTTCATATAATAATTACTTTTAATTATAAAATTACTATTATGTTCTAAATCAAATGTTATTATAAGCGCATAAAAATCTTCTCTATATTTAAATACTCTTGATTTATCATCTAATACAGCTAGTAAATTAGAATTAATTTTAACTTTTTGTTCATTTACTTCAATACACCAATTATCATCTTGAATTGGTTTGCCATCTATATTTGTTATACATATTTTTATAATATTATTTTTAAATTCTGGAACAAAACAGCCTTTATTGCCTTCTATTTTGCATCTTTTAATTTTTTTATTTAATTTTATTATAAGATTGCTTCTTTCCCAATTTATATTAATTACTTCACACATATAACATCATTCCCTGTGATCTTATTATACCATGTGCATTATTAATAAGTAAATTGTTTAATTTTTGTTTTTTTATATTTTATTGTTTTGTTTAGATTGTATTGTTTTTATAATAATTTGATTTTATATAAATTATATTTTATAAAGATTTTGTTTTAATGTTTCAATAATTTATATGGATTGCATTTGGTTTATATTTAAAAATAAATTTATTAATAATATAAAAAAATCTTTTAAAACTTTTCTACCTAATATATAAAAAAGTTTCAAAGAAATATATGCTTTGAAACTTTTTTATTAATTTAGAAATATATTATGCATGACATAATAAAAATATATATAAATATTAATAATATTAGAATTTTATCATTTAAAATCACTTCTATTGGATCTCCATCAGAATCTCCTTCAATTATAAGACTATATTTTTGGAAAATAATCATTATTAAAGGAATTGTTAGTATTAAATAGTCTGATGATATATTAAGTTTAGTTATAGGATCTACACACCATAATGAATAACTTATTATTGCTAAACTTAATGATAAATACATATTTTTGTCTAAAAATTCTTTATTATAATATTTTAAAACTTTTCTAGTATTATTTAAATTATTTTGTTTTAATTCATTACGCCTTTTACCAAATCCTAGATAAAATGATCCAAACATTATCATTAAATATAACCATGATGATATTTCTATATCACATACACTACCACCATAATATACTCTAAATACAAAACCTGAAACTAATATAGCAACATCTATAATAGGAATATGTTTTAATTTTAGTGAATAGGCTATATTTAAAATTAAATATAATACTGGTATAACAATTATTAATATATTATTTGCACTGTTATACAAATATATTGTTAATGTTGCTATTATTAGTAGTAGTATCGTAATTAGAATAATTGCAATTTTAACAGAAATTTTACCTGATGCTAAAGGTCTTTCTTTTTTTGTTGGATGATTTCTATCTAGTTCTATGTCATTAATATCATTTATAATGTATATAACTGATGAAACAAAAGAAAAAATAAAGAATGCTATTATTCCTTTCAGTATTATTGGTCCATTAAATATGTTTTTGCTAAAAAATAATGGTAAAAATACTAAAATATTTTTTAACCAATGTTTAACTCTTAATAATTTTAAATACTGCTTAATCATTTTATATCTCCTTAACTTGAATAATCCATGTATATTTATAGGTTATTTCTTTTTCTTGTAATTTATTATTTATAACATAATCAATTTTATTATCTTTTAAATTATAATATATTCCATAAAAATTTTTATTAGTTAATTTTAGTTCTGTTTTATTATTTTGTAAATAATAAATATCATTATCTATACTATCATATATTTTATACATATCGTTTTGTTTATATACAAATAAACTTGAATTAAAAAATAGCAATAATATTATTAAAGCATTTAATATATTATTTAATTTATTTTTATTTAAATTTAAATATGTGTATATTATTGAAATAATAACTAAGTAATATAATTGTGGAATATATCTTGCCCACCAACCTTCTCCTACTAAAATTATGCTTAATATTATAGCAATAGTTGACAGTAATAAATGAATATTAGTATTATTTTGTTTTTTGGATTTTATTATTAATTTTTTTAATAAAAATAATAATGTAAAAACTGTTACTATTATAGTTATTGCAAAATAAGGTCCAAAGCCTCCAATTCTTATATCAGGAATTGTTAAAGAATCTAATTCTGTTTTACTAATTGTTAATGGGTTTTTAAGTTTAGGTTTATCTGAATTATATAATACATTTTCAGTTTTACTAAATAACGAATTTATAAATTTTTCTAATCCATTTTTATCTTTATAATTTGTAGGTTGCATTGTAGTTATTATATCTACTTTGTTTTCTCCAAAAAGAGGATAAAGAGGATTTTTATGGTCAATTGTATTTTTTATATAAGATGATGATCCAATTACTACTATTGCTATTATAAATATAATAGAAAATTTAATTGTTATATTTTTATAAATAGTCCATTTATCATTATCTTTTCTATATTTATATAACCAGTAAAAATAATAAACCGCTGCAATTATTCCAGAAAATAATAAGCCAGTAAATTTTAAATTAACAAATATACCACAGCAACTTAATAAATATATAAATACGCTATTAATTTTTTTTGATTTTGGATTTGTTATAGATAATAACAATAATTCTATTCCAAATAATATTCCCATAAGTCCATCTATATAAAATGTTAATATTTGACTTAAAACTATTGGATTTAATCCTATCAATATTCCAATAATGTATGCTTTCTTTTTACTAAGTTTTTCTTCTAATATCGATATTGTTAATAAAACTAATGATATATTTGCTAGAAATGTAATACATTTACCACTTTCTATATTGTTAGTAAGCGAGTACATACAAACCCCTATAAAATAAGAAGCTTTAGGATAATGGTCAATCCATATGTCTATGTCTTCAATTTTAGTTGATATTGAACTATTAAAATTTCCGCTTGATTCGTATATTGGATTCCATCCTTCACTCATCAAACCTATTGATGTTTTGTGATATGAATTACCATCTGCAGAAACATCATATGTCTTTGAAAATATAAATGGCGTTATTAATATAAGTATTAAATATATACTAATAGTTATAATTTTTTTTATATTACTTACTTTTTTTGATAAAAGAAAATAATATATTATTGGAACAATAATTCCTAATATTTCTATTAAAACTATACAATCTACTATTTTTAATATTTTAAAAAAATTATAAAAAACACAAATTGTAAACATATATAAGATTATCATTAAAGATAATTTATATTTTTCTTTATATACTGTTTTCATTTAATAACCTCTTATTATTTTTTTACTAGTTTTATTATTATTTTTGGAATAGCAATTAAACTTTTAATAAAGAATTTAATTGTATAGTATAAATACTTAAAAATATTTTTTATGTATTTTATTGAACTAATTATAATTCCTTCTAATATAAATGCTTTAATAGTTCTTAATAAAGAAATAATAATTTGTGCTTCTTCTTTTATATTATATTTTGTTGATATTTTTTTTAATTTTAATATTATTTTCCTTTTTTTACTTATTTCATTATTAAATGTTTCTTCATAATTATCATCTATATTTACACCAAAATTTTTAAAATAATATTCACTCGTTAACCAATTATGTAATTTATATTCTATATCTAATACTAATTCAAATATTGTTTTGCTATCACTTTTAATATTAGTATTTTCTTTTTCTAATAAATCATTTATTTCTTTTCTAAATTTTTTATGCATAAGTTCTGTTGTAAAATTATCCAATATTCTTTTTCTACAATTATTTTTTATATCATTTAAATTTGCAAGGACATTTTCTACTGATTCTACATAATCAATTAATTCTTCTTTTGGATTTCTATTTTTATCATATTTAACAATTTTACCTACAGTATCATCTATAAGTTCAGTCTGTCCACCTACTGATGTTGAAATAACTGGTACCCCCATAGAAAGTGATTCATATGATGTTAAGGCAAGCCCTTCTAAACTCGAACAATTAATAGTTAAATCGCTTATTTTATATATATCTTCACTTTTTACCATTCCAACTAAATGAATTTTGTCTTTTAGTCCTTTTTTTTGTATATTAAATTTAATTTTATTTAATAATGGACCATCTCCGGCTATTATAAATTCTAAATCATTACGTTTTTTTAATAATTCTTGTGCAATTTTAATAAATAACATAGGTCTTTTTTCATCACTTAGTCTTGCAACAAAAGATATTATTAATTTAGCTTCATCTATTTTATATTTTTGTTTTAATTTATTTTTATCAAATTTTTCCGGATCATATTTATCAGTATCCGTTCCAATATAAATAGTTTTTACTCTTGTCTTATTAAATTTTTCTATTAATTGATTTTTTGTAAAATTATTACATGCGTATGTGTAATCAATGTAATTATCAAAGATTTGAGAATATTTACCAAATCCGCCTTTTCCATCATTTAATTCAACTGCATGAATATAATCTATTATTTTTATATTTGGAAAGTTTTCTTTTAACATAGGAAAAAGTCCATAACCTTCAGCACTATTAGAATTAATAACTATATCAATATTATTAGCTTCAGTTATATATTTTACAAATTTATAGTAATCTTTTCTTTCTAAAAAAGATGCAAGTTCATATATTTTATTACAATGTTTTCTAAAGTTGTCTCTTATTTCATTTTCTGATACTCTTGTTGTTATTATTATTATTTCATAGTCTTTTTTTAAATTTTCAATTAGATTTAAATTAAATAAATCCGCTCCACCTAATTGCATCCATGGTATAAAAAACAGTATTGATTTTTTTTCTTTTTTATAATATGGAACAATAAAATCTATGTTTTCATTAATACTAGGTGAAATTTCACCTTTATTAGGAAATTGATATGCTTTTACATCTTTAGTTATGGTTTTTCTTATGCTATCTATATATTCCATAGCTTTTTCATTGTTTTCTTTTGCTCTTGATAGTTCTCCTGTATTTGATTTTCTATACCAAAATATAGGTGTATTTATTTTTAATGGTTTTTTCTCTTTTGCTAAAAGTTTTAACCACAATCCCCAATCTTCATACATTTTTTTTTCTTTTATACCAAATCCACCAACACTTAAAAAATCTTCTTTTTTTACCATTGAAGCAATCCATATATTATTATCTTTCATTTCATGTTCTAGTGTAAAAAAAGGCTCTGAAACTGATTCTTCATCTTGAAAATTTATACAAGTTGTATATGCAAATGAAGCATCTTTATGTGTTTCTAAACTCCAATATAATATTTCTAACATCGTAGTATCTATAATGTCATCACTATCTATAAAATATAAATACTTGCTTGAATTAGATGTTTTTTCAACTCCAAAATCTCTTGCTTGAGATGGACCTCCATTTTCTTTTGTATATACTTTTATTCTTTTATCTTCTTTTTCTAGTTTCTTTAATATATTTAAGCTTTCTTTATTTGTTGAACCATCATTTATAATAATCCATTCAAAAAATGGAAATGTTTGTGATAATACGCTATTCATAGTAAAAAAAACATTATCATCAGCATTATAAAATGGTGTAATAATACTTATAAGTGGTTTTTCTTCTTTAAGAGTTTTAGAATAAGTTATCTTTTGTTTACCTGGAGTATCCTTATAATCTATATATCTCATGTTGTACCTCTTTCTATTTTTTTATTTTTCTTATTATTTTTATTATTGGAGAATTTACAGAAAATTGTTTTTTATATTTTTTACTTTCTTTTAAAATAACTTCATATGCATTTTTATAGTCTATTTTTAGATACTTATTAATAATATAAATATTTTTCATTATATCTAAATTATTTTTTATAAATTCATAATTTTTTGTTTTTACTTCTAATATATTTTTTTCATTTAAATTAATTAATTCTTCGATAACTGAATCTATACTATTTTCTTTTAAATTGTTCCCTGAAAAATTTTCTTTACTAGCTAATTTTATATTTGACAAATTCACTATTCCTTTAAAATTTTTATATCCAGATATAATAGCAATTTTTTTCATAGTTAATGCTTCTAAAATACATCTATCTACTCCTAAAACTATATCTGATTTTTCTAAATATGGTATTACATTATTAGTAGAACCTAAAAATTCATAATCTTTAGTATTTTTTAATTTTAAATATTCTTCTATTTCTTTTCTTGTTGGACCGTCTCCTAATAAATATAATTTTGCATTATTATTTTTTTGTTTATATTTTATATAAAAATCTATAGAATTTTTTATAGATGTCATTTTTTCTTCTGAAAAACGTCCAATAATTAATAAATTATTTCTATTAGTATTTAATGTTTCAGTTTTAAACATTTCTAAATTTATACTATTGTTTTTAATAATATATTTATTTTTATTTATATTAAAATATTTTGAATGTTTATTTTTTGTTTCTTCTGTAATAGTAAGAATTTTATATGCATTTTGAAAATATATGTTAAATCCTTCTTTATAAACTGGGAAAGTTTTTATAAACCAATCAAATACATCAAATACTATTGAGTGAACGTAAGCAATATATGGTATACCAAGTTTAATACATGCTGGCATAACTGATAAAATACATGGATATTGATTAATATGAACTTCTGTTATTTTATATTTTTTTATTATTTTTTCTATTTTTTTTGATGTATATAAATCGTAATTATAAATTAGAGGAAATTCTATATTAATTACTTTTGCTCCTGTTTCTTCAATTTTTTTTTGTAAGGCACCTTTTTTTGCTAAAATAATAACGTTATGTCCTTTTTTTATTAGTGAACATGTTTGGCTGTATACATAAGTTTCTACTCCACCAATTTCTAACTGTTCTAAACACAACAATATATTTTTAGCCATAATTTCACTTCCTTTATTAATTCATTTGTTTGTCATAATATTTTTTGCAAATTTCTTTAGTATCTCCCATTTCTACAATTTGACCGTGTTCTAGCCAAATAACTTTATCACAAAGTTCTTCAATAGATGTTAAAGAGTGAGAAACATATAATACTGTTGTTCCACCTTTTATCATTTCTAACATTTTATTTTTACTTTTTTCTTGAAATTTAATATCTCCAACAGATAATATTTCATCTACTATTAATACTTCAGGGTTAACTATAGTTGCTATAGAAAATGCTAGCTTTGCTGTCATTCCTGATGAAAAATTTTTTACGGGAACATCTAAAAAATCTTTTAATTCTGAAAATTCTACAATTTCATCAAATTTTTCTTCTAAAAATTTTTTAGAATAACCTAATACAGCACCATTTAAATAAATATTTTCTCTTGCTGTTAATTCTAAGTCAAATCCTGCACCTAATTCAATCATAGGTGATATTATTCCATTAACTTGTATACTTCCCTTAGTAGGTTTCATAACACCACTTATTGTTTTTAAAAGTGTGGATTTTCCTGCACCATTGGAGCCTATTAAACCTACTACTTCTCCTTTTTTTATATGAAATGATATATCTTTTAAAGCCCAAAAATAATCTTTGTTTTTCTTTTTAAAAGATAGTAAATTTATAAAAACTTGTTTAAAAGAATTATCTCGTTCTATTCCTAAATCAAATTTCATTGATACGTTATTTACTGTTATCATATTAAACCTCCTTAAGCATAATATATAAATTTATCTTGTTTTAATTTAAATACTATACAACCTATAATTAATGTTATAATTGCAGTCCCTCCACACCATAACCAACTAGAAAGGTCGGGCATTTTGTTATATAGTATAATAGTTCTTGTGAACGTTATATAGTGATATAAAGGATTTAAATAAAATAATTTTTGTAATTCAGGAGTTAACATACTTATATCATAAAATGTTGGTGTAAAATATTGCCACATTGTCAAAATAATTCCATAGATATAAAATATATCTCTTAAAAAAACAGATATTGTTGATAATATAAAACCAACTCCTATAGAAAACAAAAAAACACATAAATATGCAAATGGTAAGAATATATAATACATATTAATTATACAATGTGTATTTTTATCTCCTGAAAATAATATTATTAACAAAAATGGTATAAGTGTTAATAAAAAATTTATAGTTGCAAATATACATTTTGATAGTGGGAATATATATTTTGGCATATATATTTTTTTCATTAACGGAAAGTTTGTTACTAAACTAGTCATAGCACTATTAGAGGCTTCACTAAAATAATTAAATATTATTAATCCACTCATTAAGTAAACTAAGTAGTTTACTCCTTCCATTCTAAACTTGAACATTTGCGAGAAAACTAAAGCCATAACACTCATTTGTAATAATGGAAATAGTAAGCTCCATAATATTCCTAGCACGCTTCTTTTATATTTTACTTTAAAATCACGTGATACCATTTGACTCATTAAGAATGTATATCTTTTAAAGTTTAAAAAAATTCTTTTTATCATAAAATTCAACTCTTTCTCTATTAATTATAACCAATATATAAAAAAAAATCTACTTTTAGTAAATTTTTTATCGATTATAAATATTAGAATAAAGTTTAGTTAATGTTTTATTTTTTTCTATTATACCTTTAAGTTTTCTTTCTTTATAATATTTATTATGTTTATAATTTGGACAATATTTTTTTAAATAGTTAAAAGATTTATTTATAAAAGTATCTCTTGATATTTTATCTTTTATATATCTTTGTTGAATATTATAATTTGATAAGGTAGATATTATTAAAGTTTCTAATTCTTTTTTATAATATTCTTCTTTTAATATATCTCTTATTTTATCTAAACTTATAAATATATCAAAAATTTTATTATCTCTTGTTGTTGTTTCACTATTTTTATGTATTGTAAAATATGATAAATATTCATCTATTTTACCTATTTTTTTAGCATTTTTATATAGGTTTATAACTAATGCCATATCTTCATATTTTATATTTGTTGGAAATAAATTATTTTTAAAAAGTGTACTTTTTATTATTTTATTACAAGGTCCTAAATTAGTTTTATTTATTATACTGGGGTTATCTTTTAGAGTTGTATTATTAAATGTTTTTAATTTGATTTTCTTACTTTTTTTTGTTTCTTCTTCTATTTCTATATAATCACATATTACTATATCTAAATTTTCTTTTTTTGCTTTTTTATAGCATTTTTCTAGCATAGTTTCATCTATATAATCATCAATGTCTACAAAACTTACAAATTCTCCAGTTGCCTCTTTAATTCCTCTATTTCTTGTACTACCTATTCCTGTATTGGTTTTATATATATATTTTATTCTTTTATCTTTATAATTTTTTACAATATTTTTAGTATTATCAATTGAACCATCATCTATTACAATAATTTCTATATCAGTTAGTGTTTGATTTATTAATTTATCTAAACATCTTTTTACATATTTTTCTCTATTATAGGTAGGTACTATTATACTTACTTTTATCATTTTATACCTCTTATAATTTTATAATATAATTTAGGTGATATTTTTAGTAATAATTTTTTCGTTTTTCTATTAAAAGTATTATTAAGTAAATTTTTATAAACATCTAATTTTTTTAATTCTTTTTTTAGTAGTTTATAGTCTACTTTTTTTAAATCAACTATTTTTAGTATAAGTGAATTTGCTATATAACTATTAAATACAGGGCTATCTTTTTTTAGTATTTTACTTTCTTCTTTTAAAAATTTGTAATGTTCTAAAACATCATAAGTTTTTTTTAGTTCTTTGTTATAATTATCTTTGTTCATAATACTGTTTTTTCTTTGCAAATAATTATAACCTATATAGTTTATTGAAGAAACTTTATTTGAATTAATTATAATAATGGGTATAAGTCCAAAGTCTTCGTGATAAGTATTTTCTTTAAATAAATAATTGTGTTTTATGAATATTTCTCTTTTATAGCAATAACAAACTGCTAATTCTATATAGTTATAGTTTACTATTCTATTAAATGCTTCAACTCCATTTAATTTTGTAAATTCTTGTTCTGGGTATTCTTTGATTATATTATTATTTTCATCTACTTTACATAATTGAAATCTTATCAAGTCTTCATTAGTAATTTTTTTATTTAGAATTAATAATAAATTTTCATCTATGTAGTCGTCGCTGTCAATAAACAATATATAATCTCCTGTTGCTAGTTTTATTCCTTTGTTTCTAGCAGCACTTAGCCCTTTATTTTTTTGTGTTATTATTTTTATATTTTTATTTTTTTTATAATTATTTATAATTTTAGATGAGTTATCTGTTGAACCATCATTTATTATTATTATTTCATAGTTTTTGTATGTTTGATTTAATATACTGTCAATACATTTTTTAATATATTTTTCTACGTTATAAACTGGAACTATAATTGAAAATTTAATATTATTCTCCATCAAATAACCTCTCTATTTTTTCTATTCTTTCTTGATTTATTTTTTCTATATTTAATTTATTAGTATTATGGGTTTTATTTTCTAATATATTTGATATTTCTTTTATAAATGTTTTTTTGTTTATTAAAAATCCAAAATTATCACCAATACATGTTAAATCATCACTAATTTTTATAGTAGATATTATATCACTATTTAATACTATACTTTCATTAAATATTACTGGATATCCTTCATAATTACTTGTTAAAATTAAATAATCACAATGTTTTATATATGGATATGGATTAGTTTTTTTACCTAATAATTCTATATAATTATTTAGTTTATTATCTTTAATATATTTTATATATGTTTCTTTATCTATTCCATCTCCTATAATATATAGTTTTATATTTTTAAATTTATTTTTTAATTCTTTAATCATTTCTAATTGAAATAATATATTTTTAGATTTTTCTTCTAGTCTACCAACAAATAATAAGTTTATATTATTTTTATTATATGGTAATTTAATTTTTTCTTTAGATTTTTCTTTTATATCATTAATATCAATTATATTGTTAATAACTATAGAATTATTAACAATATTTGGATAATATTTTATTAAATTATTTTTAGATTCATTTGAAACGAATACTATTTTTTTAAATTCATTTATATTTCTTGTATCAAAGAATTGTTTTAATTCTTGTTCATTATATATTAAAGTATAATCACTATGTACAAATAAGATATTGTTTTTACTAGCAATACGTGATAGTAAGTTTGATGAATAAGAATAAGTTGCATAACAGATTGAACAATCATATTTATTTTTTAATAATATTTTATATTTTAGTTGTTTTAAAAAATTTAAAGTTTTTTGTAATACTTTGTTTTTTAATTTATATGGTTTATATTCTAATATATTTATATTAGGTGGTACTTCTTTTATTAATTCACCAGAAATACTTTCTAAGATTAAATCTACGTTATATTTTTTATAGTCAATACTTTTTAGTAAATTTATTAATGATTTTTCTATACCACCTATACATAATGAATTTGCGCAAACTAATATTTTTTTCATATATAACACCTGTAATTATTATAGTATATTTGTTTAATAAAAAAAAGAAAAATAAATTATTTAACTTGATAGCCATTTAAATAATTTATCTGTACTATTCATTAGTTCTGGATGAAATTGCACTCCAATAACATTTTTATATTCTATTGCTTCTATTATTTCATTAGACTCTCCAACTATTTTAAATGGGGATGATACTTTTTTTATTGCATAGTTATGAACACTATTTGTATTTATTTCTGTACCTAATATTTTAGATAATAGTGAATTATTGTTTATTTTTACTTTATGAATTAATAATTCATTATTTTTTGTGATATTATCATTGTAATGTCCTTTTACTTTATAAAGAGTTTTTTCTTTTAAATCATTATTGGAATACATTGCTATTGCTTGCATACCCATACATATTCCTAAAAGTTTTTTATTATTTTTTATTGCATAATCTATTATTTCAAAATGATATCTATGAATATATTTTCCTCCAATTATTAGAAAGCTATTACAGAGTTTTAAAATATTTTTATCTAATTTATTATTTGTTGGTGGAATAATTATTGGGATACCATTTGATTTTTTTATTCTATCTATATATGTTTTTTGTACATAATATTTGTAATCAAATAAGTTTATACTATTTAATCCTAAAGTACTTGGTATTATACCAACTATATTTTTCATATATCACCTATTAATATTATATTTAAAAAGACAAAGTTTTATTTGTCTTTGTGTTTATAAAGTATATCTGTTTTAAATATAAATATTATTACTACTACCATTAATAATAAATATAATAATATTGCTAAATCTGCCATTCCTATTCCATATAATACTGATACTGCACTAAATAGTGCATTTATAAAATAAATTATTAATACTGTTTTTTTTACTGATGAAGTTTTATTTAATAATTGGAAATGTACATGTTCTTTATCGGGTTTCCCAATTGACTCTCCTTTTATTAATCTTCTAAGTATAGCAAGTAAGGTATCAAGTATTGGGATAAATAGTATTAAAATAGGAATCATGAAAGATGTTAATGTTGCAGTTTTAAATCCTAATAATGCCACTACCGCTATCATAAATCCCAAAAACATGCTTCCTGTATCTCCCATAAATATAGATGCTGGATTAAAGTTATAATATAAGAATCCTAATGTTGCTCCTAGTGTTATTAAGCATAATATAAAACCTAAATTATCAATTCTTCCTAATAATATTGATATTACTATAATTGTTATGAAATAAATGGAACTTGTACCAGCAGCTAATCCATCAAGGCCATCAATTAAATTTATTGAATTTATGCAAGCCACTATTATAAATATAGATATTGGATATGCCCATAGTCCTAAGTTTATGTTCATTCCTAATATGGTAAGTTCATTTATATATATATTTCCAAAAAATACTAATATAATTGCTACTAATAGTTGACCCCATAATTTTGTTGATGCTTTTAATGGGTTAATATCGTCTATAATTCCTAATAATATTATTAAAAAACTACTTATAAGTATTGAAATCATTTGTGTCGTTAGAGGTGCAAAAAACATATAACCAACTAAAAATGATAAAAATATTGCTAGACCTCCTAATCTTGGCATTGGTTTTTTATGTATTTTTCTTTTATTAGGTATATCTATTGCATTTATATGAATTGCTATATCTCTTATTAGTGGTACTAATATTAGAGATGAAACAAACGTTATTAATATGATATAAAATATATTTACTCCATTTACAGTTATATTCATAAGTTCCACTTCCTTGTAATTATTATACTATAAAACTTATTTTTATCTATTATTTATATATATTATTTACAATTTTTTAACAAATATAAAAAAATGAAAACTATTTGTCTTCATTTTCTACAAAACTATTAACTATTTTCATATAGTTATTGGTAAAGTCTACTAATATTGCTTGTTTGAAATCACTTTCTTCTACTGTGTTCATATAGATATCATCACCGTCTTTTTCTTCTTCAAACACTTCAAATTCTTTTGTTGGATTTCCAGTTTCTTTATCAATTTTTACTGCGAAAAAATATTTTTTGTTATCTACAGTAGTTTCATCTAATAGCGCATATTCAGCATTATCTTCTAATGTAATTATTGTATCTTTTTCCATATAATAGCTCCTTATTAATCTTGAGTTGCCACTCTAGTTAAAAACAAATTATTTACTACACTTGCAACTTCAAAATCTTCAATTGTTTTTGTTGTTAAAGTATTACCATTTATTACTACTTCTAGCACATGAACATTACTTTGAATAGGTTCATCATTACTATCAAGTTCTACAGCAAAAATATATTTTTTATTTTTATATTCTAATTCATCAAGTACATATGCTTTTGCATTATTAGCTAATTTTATAACATAATCTTTCATTAATGCAATCCCCTTCCTATACTTGAAATATCTTTAGTTAATTCAGAAATATTTACCCATGCTTGAGATATTCCATTTTTTCCAACATCTACAGCAATCGTGCTAGGATCTATTCCGCTATTTATAAGGTCATTAATTGATACTCCATTACTATTTATTATTTGATTAATACTTCCATCTGGATTCATAACCGCAAATCTTTGGAATACAGAATCTCCATTAACATATTCACCGATTAAATTTTCTGCATTTGTACCATTTACTGCCCAGTTAGCACTATCATGTCCAACTTCAACATTAAACTCTCCAACATTTTCTCCTATTTTTATATCTGAGTATTGATTAGAAGATGTTACCGTTTCTGACGTTAAATCTGGAGTTGGCTCAGCTGTTGGAGTTGGTGCTTCTTGAACAGTTGTATTTGCAACTTGTTGTGCATCCATTATATTTTTTCCTAGATGTCCTAGGTTAAGTCCTATTACTCCTCCAGTTAATCCCCATGATATATCTCTTAATCCTTCTTCTGATTTTATATAGTTTTTAAATTTTTGCATTGTAGCTTTTAATTTGTTGTCAGGTTGTTCTATAGCGACTATTTCATTTTCACCATTCAATCTTTTTTCTCTAACTTTTTTTCTTAATTTGTTAACATATATTTTAGCGCCAGCTATAGCAAAGTTTCCTACAACTAATCCTACTGGTCCAACAGTAAATCCTACCACTGCACCTAGTCCCAATCCAGCTGCTAACCATGTGAAAGTTTTCCATGTTAATTTTGGGTTTTTCTCTACATTTTCTACTGGTATTGGTTCTTGTTTTTTTATTCTATGATTATCTATAACTTTTCTTAAATAATTATCTAATTCATTTTTTAAATTTTCTGGTAAACTTATTTTACTTTTATCTATATTTTCAACTTTAGATATAAATTCTTCACTTTCCATATCTAAACCATTATCTAAATCTTTGTTTAATGATTTTATTAATTCTAAACATTCATAATAAGTTTTTATATTTTGTTCTCTTTTTTCTATATCATTCTTTAAATCATTTATTTGATTTTCTAAATCAGAATTTTTTTCTTCTACTTCAATATTAAAATTTTCTTTTATTTCTTGTTTAGTATTATTATTAAGTTCTCTACTTTCTTTTATTTTTTCTATTAAAACCTTATTTTCTGAATCTTTTATATTTATCCAACTTCTAATTCCACATTTTTCATTTAATGTTGTTTCCATATCAAGTACCATTTTATTTAAATCATCTGTCATTCTATGGAATTCATAAGGTATACCTTTATTTTCTTTATAATATTCGTTACCTTTATTACTTATAGCTTCTAAAGTATCTTTTAATTTTTGTATTTCTTTTTCATAAAAGTTTCTAAGTTTCCATACATCTACATTATGATATTTAATTTGCTCATTATTAATTATTGAATCTGCTACTTCTTTTTTTAGGTTTTCTACTATTGATTTCTGTTCTTCTATTTTTAAGTCCATTGCTTTTATTACTTTTGCAGTTTCTAATCCATCTTTATCTAATAATTGTTTTTTTTGTTCATCATTTAAATTATATTCATTACTATAATTTTGTCTTTGTCTTTCGTAATATTGTAAATTATTTTCTGCATTTATTAATTTTTCCTGTAATTCATCATTTTTTTTATTATTTGAATTAACTTCATCAATTAAATTTTCTATTATTTCTCCAAATTCTGTTTCTTCTTTAGGATGTAGTTCTTCTAAGTTTTTTTCTAATTCTGCTAATTTTTCTTTTAATTCTTCTGTTTCATTTTTATATTTTGTTATTTCTGGACCATCTACATTTAAGTCTAATTCAGTCGCTTCTTCAATTTTTTCTTCTTCCTCAGTCTTATTTTCTTCTTCAACTGAGTCTAGTTCTTCTTCATTATCGTATGTGTCAAAATCCATATCGTTTTCTTCTTCTAAATCATTGTTTTCAGTATCATTATCAGTATTATTTATTTCAATTTCTTGTTGTATTTCGTTTTTTAATTTTTCAAAGTATTCAGAAGTTTTATATGGAATATCTTTTGTGTGATTCAACATTTCTTCTAAGTAGTTTTTTTGTAATTCGCCTGATAAATTTTCATAAATACCAACTAATATTTCATCTATATCATCGTCAGTCAAACTATAATCAATTGTTGGTTCGTCAGGTAATAATTCAAAATCTTTTATAAATTGATATTCGCTTCCAAATAGATTAAATGTTCTTTCTCCTTTTAATTCACGTATTAAATTATCAAAATCATTTACGTCAAAACTGTTTCCTTCACTTTTTATATACTTTGAATAATCGTTAATATAACTTGTTTTTAATTCATCTAATCTCATATTAATTCTCCTGACCTATATTAAATTTTTCTTCAGTTTTCATTTTATTTATAATTTTTTGAACGTTATTAGAAAATATAGGTAGTATTCTTTCTAATATTTTTTCGTTTTTTACTTCGCAAACTCCTCCATCAACAACTTCAAAAGCCATAAATATATCTGATGGTTCATCATTTTTTACTTTATTAGTAAATATATAATCTTTTCCTTCATATAAGATGCTGTTTAAAACTGTATATTTTTCACCTTTAATAGTTAAAACGTCTTCTAACTTAAATTTCATAATATTCCTCCTAAAACTTTCTATTCTACGATTATTTTAACATTTTATTTTTTTATTGTCTATATTTCCAGAATAGTTATCAATTAGTTTGTCAAATATATTTGGGTATTTATCTAAAATTTCTATTTTTTTATTAGAAATTGGATGAATGAATTCTAAATATGTTGAATGTAATGTCATTCTCCTAATTGGATTTTTTGTACTTCCGTATTTTTTATCTCCTACTATTGGGTGATTAATGCTAGACATATGTACTCTAATTTGATTTTTTCTTCCTGTTAGTATATCTATACTTAATAAACTATATTCTTTAGATATTTTTATTGGTTTATAGTTAGTTATTGCTAACTTTCCTCTTGTTTTATCATTTGTTATATAAGTGTGTAAAGTTTTTGTTTCTTTTAAATAATTTTTTATTGTACCTTTATTATTAACTTTACCTTCTACTAATGCTACATAACTTCGTTTAAATTTTTCCCAATTTTGTTGTAATTTTCTTTTTATTAATTCATTTTTGGCAAATAGAACTATTCCACTAGTATCTTTATCTAATCTATGAACTATAAATATTTTATTTGATTTATGCTGTTTTTTTACATAATCTGATACTTGTCTATATAAAGTTTTATTATGTTCTTTATTCGTACTTATTGTAAGCAGTCCAGCAGGTTTAGAAACTACTATTAGGTATTTGTCTTCATATAATATTTTTAATTTTTCTTGTTTCTTCATACTTTTTCCTCTACTCACTGCTTATATTAACAAATATTAAAAAAAATAACAAATAAAATTATTTTTTGTATTTGTTATTTAATTCTTTATTCATTAATACTTGTCTATAACCTTTGAATGCATCAAAAATTATAGTTTCTATTTCTTTAATAGTTAATTCACAATTAGTAGTTGCCATCATAGATGCAATACCATGAATTATTAACCAAGTATTTATATATATTTGTTTTGATGATTCATAACTTAAGCCAGTTGATTTCATTATCATTTCTGTATATTTTTGACCAGTTTCATTTTCTGCCATATTCAAAATATTATTATATTTTGAATTAGATGACATAAATAGAAATTTAAACAAATTTTTTTCTTTGTTTGCAAATTCTATATAAGATAGTCCTATACCAATAAATGGGACTTGATGATTTATACCATTTGTTAAGTATTTATTTTGTATTTCGTATACATCATTATATACGGTATTTTTTAAATCATCCATATTTTCAAATAATCTAAAAATTGGTTGTGTTGAACAATTAGCAACTTTAGCTAAGTTTCTTGCTGATAATTCTTCAATGCCTTTTGTTCTTATTATTTTTATTGCTCCTTTAACTAGGTCTTCTTTTTTTATTTTTGTTACTGCACTCATATTTATCTCCCCTTTAAATAACAAGTGTTATCACATATTAATCTTACCATATGTTGGTAAAATGTCAATTTTTTTCTACTATTAGTTAAATCCTTTTTAAAATATTACTAAAAGTTTTTAATTAGCACTTTATGTTGACAAGTGCTAATTATTGTGTATAATTGTATATATGAAAGGGAGTGTTAATATGGAACAAAATCCTTATGAAGAAAATTTAAAAAAACCGCTTGAAAAGTACGGACGTGACATAGTTAAACTTGCTATGGATGGCAAAATAGAGCCTGTTATAGGAAGAGATGAAGAAATACGTAATATAACAAGAGTATTATCAAGAAAAACGAAAAATAATCCGGTTTTAATTGGTGAACCAGGAGTTGGTAAAACAGCAATTGTTGAAGGGCTTGCACTAAGAATCGTTAAAGGGGATGTCCCTAACAGTTTAAAAGATAAACATATTTGGGAACTAGACATGGGTGCATTAGTTGCGGGTGCTAAATATCGTGGAGAATTTGAAGAAAGATTAAAAGCTATTTTAAAAGAAATTAAAGATAGCAATGGCGAAATTATTTTATTTATTGATGAGATTCATATGATTGTTGGTGCTGGAGCGTTAGAAGGTGCAATGGATGCTGGAATTATGCTAAAGCCAATGCTTGCAAGAGGTGAAATTCATTGTATCGGAGCAACAACATTAAATGAATATAGAAAATACATTGAAAAAGATGGAGCGTTAGAAAGAAGATTTCAAAAAATACAAGTTAGTGAGCCAACTGTATTAGATACTATAACAATTTTACGTGGTTTAAAAAATAGATTTGAAGTATATCACGGTGTAACAATTAAAGATAAAGCATTAGTTGCAGCGGCTACTTTATCTGATAGATATATAACTAGTAGATTTTTACCTGATAAAGCAATTGATTTAGTAGATGAGGCTTGCGCTACTATTAAAGTTCAAATGGAATCTGTTCCTGTTGAACTAGATACTTTATCAAGAAAAATTATGCAATTAGAAATTGAAAAGCAGGCTTTAAAACGCGAAAAAGATGAATTAAGCAAAAATAGAGTTATAGAAATTGATAAAAAACTAGAAGAATTAAAAGTTAATGAAAATAAATTGCGAACTGACTGGGAAAACGAAAAGATTATTAATGATAAAATAAGTAAGAAAAAAGAAGAAATAGAACGTAAAAATTATGAATTAGAAGTTGCAGAAAACAACTATGATTTAGAAACTGCTGCTAAATTGCGTCATGGAATAATTCCTGCTTTAAAACGAGAACTTGAAGATTTAAATAATAGCAATACAAGAAGTATTTTAAGTGATGTAGTAGATGATGAGTCTATAGCAAAAATAATTTCTAAGTGGACTAATATTCCTATTTCTAAATTAGTTGGTGGTGAAAGAGATAAGTTAATCAATTTATATGATAATATGAAAAAAAGAGTTAAGGGACAAGATGAAGCTTTAAGGCTTATTAGTGAGGCAATTAAAAGAGCTAGAGCTGGAATTAAGGACCCTAATAGACCAATTGGTTCGTTTATGTTTCTAGGTCCGACAGGTGTTGGTAAAACAGAAGTTGCAAGAACTCTTGCATATGAACTTTTTGATGATGAAAAGCATATGATAAGAATTGATATGAGCGAATATATGGAGAGTCATTCTGTATCTCGTTTAGTGGGGGCTCCTCCTGGATATGTTGGATATGATGAAGGTGGACAACTTACTGAAGCAGTTAGACGCAATCCTTATAGTATAGTTTTGTTTGATGAAATTGAAAAAGCACATAGAGATGTATTTAACATTTTATTACAGATTTTAGATGACGGACGTATTACTGATGGTCAAGGTAGAACAGTAGATTTTAAAAATACTATTATAATTATGACAAGTAATTTAGGTAGTGAATATATTCTAAATAACGATAAAGATTATTTAGATAAAGTTAATGAATGTGTTAAACATACTTTTAAACCTGAATTTATTAATAGAATTGATGAAATTATAACATTTAAATCTCTAAATAAAGATGTGGTTTATGAAATATTAAATAATATTATTAAAAATATTGAATTACGTTTAAGAGATAAACAATTAACTCTTTCTGTTAGCGAAAAAGCTAAAGAATTTATTATAGAAAATAGTTTTGATCCAAATTTTGGAGCCAGACCTATTAAGCGTTATGTAACTAGAAATATAGAAAGTTTAATTGCCAATGCTTTAATAAACGATGAAATTGTATATGGTACTAATATAAATATTGATGTTGATAAAGATAATAAATTTTATATAAAAAAAACTAATAGTTAAATTTTTAAACTCTATTAGTTTTTTATTGGACTTATTTTATTATTTTTTTAATTCTATTATCATATTTCCGGCAATTCCTAAGCCGAATATTAAACTAATAAATGATAGTAGACTACCTATTATAGGTATTATTGATACTACATATATTATTAATAAACCAATAATCATTAGTAAATAACTATTCATATTCTTTTTTAAATATTTTTTATCTATTATATTTGCCAATATATACGCTGTAAAAATATTAGCAATATATAATAATATGCCATAGATTATTCCACCAATAACTCCTACTGACATAAATAAACCTGAAAATAATAACATCATTGCAATTATAGGAACACCTATTAATATTAGGAAACCTTTTCCACAAATAATTATAATATTTTTTAAAGTTATTTCTTTTGTTTGATTTAAAGATTTTTTAAAGAATCTTTCAAACATAAATATTAGCACTATTGCTACAACCGCTATATGAATATATGAAGAAATAAATTTAATTAAATATTCTTTGAAAGAAATTGTTTTAGTTGTTTCATAATATTTAGTTTTAATATTTTTGTTTATTCCAGTTACATTTGCATCTTTATTATATTTTAAAGTTCCAGAAATATTAGTAGATTTATCAACTTTAATTGACATAGCATAAACAGTTACATTACCTTTATAATCTCCTTTTAAATCCACTTCATTACCATAGATATAAATATTTCTATCAACATTACCATCTATTTCTATGGTTTCACCTGCTATATAAGCATCTCTTTTAATATTTGAATCTTTTATTTTTATATTAGTACCTGCTAAAAATAAATCTTTTTCTATATCTTTTTTTATAGAAATATCATTTCCTACTCCAAATAAATATTCTTGTGTAGCATTAACATTTAACTCATTTCCAGCAAAAAAACCTATTCCATTAATACTAGCATTAACATCTACCTCATTTCCAGCAATAAATGATGTACCATTAAGTTCTTTTTCTATTTTTATTTTATCTCCTGCTTGAAAAAGTTCACTTATATAACTCCTAGCTTGTACTCCTTTAACAGAAAATGTTAGACATAGTAAAAAAACTATTAAAACACGTAAATTTTTTTTCATTATTTCATCTCCTATTTATAATTAAGCATAAATATTTTTTTTAGTCAATAAAACATATAAAAAAAACTACTTTTATATTGAAAAAAATTAATATATTAACTATAATTATGTTAGGTGATAAAGTATGGCTACAAAAAAAGATAATATAAAGGAAAAAGATATTAAAAATAATAATAATAATGCTTCTAAAAATAGTTCTAAAAAAAATCCAGTAAAGAAGAGTCCTAGTAGTGTTAGTAAAAATACTGGAGCTAAAAAAGCAACTACTAGTAAGAGTAAAACTACTGTTGCCAAAAGTGCTACTACTAAAAGTAAAATTACTACTAAAAAGACAGTATCAGATAGTAAAGTAAAAGAGAATAAAACTTTAAAAAATAATATAAGTTTAGATAGTGATAATTATAAAAATGATAAAAAAGATAATACTATTAATAAAGAAGAAGTAAATAAGAAAGAAATTATAGAAGAAATTAATGTTACAAAGATAGAAGAAGCCAAATTTAAAAAAGATGTTAAGAAAAAAAGTTTATTACCTATAGGTGTTGTTATTGCCATATTAGGATTAATTGCTCTAATAATTTCTTTAGTGGCTAATAGAATTGTTGATAGAGAATTTATGAATGATTCAACTATTATTTTAATGCTTGTAGTTAGTATAATAATAGAAGGGTTTGGAGCATTCATTATTGTTAGTGAATCTTAATAATAAATTAATTATTCTATAATTATTCTATATTAGTAAAGTGAGGTTTTTATGAAAAAGAAATACATAATAATGCTTTCTTTTCTACTTGGAATAATTTTTTTTATATCTATTATTTTTATAAATGATAAAAAAATCTTTTTTTCTTTAAAAGGCAAATCTTTTATTGAATTAAATTATGGTTCAGATTATTATGAAGATGGCTTCGAGGCTAAATATTGTAATAAGTATTTAAAATTATTTTGTAAAGATATTAGTGATAAAGTTAGGATAAGTAAAAGAGAAATAAAAGAAAAAAATAAATATTTTATTAATTATAATTTAATATATAAAAATATAAATAAAGTTCTAACAAGAGAAATACAGTATATTGATAAAGAAAGTCCTGTAATAAAATTAACTGACAGTAATATTTCTATATGTCCTAATCAAGAATATATAGAAGAAGGTTATAAGGCAATTGATAATGTAGACGGTGATTTAACTGATAAAGTTAAAACTACTATAAAAGATAATAAGGTTTATTATACAGTAAGTGATAAAGCTGGAAATAAAAGAGTTGTTTATAGAGATATAAATTATAAAGACGATGAAAAACCTACTATATCTTTGGTAGGAGGAAACAAGAGTTATATTTTTGTTAATCAGGAATATGTAGATAGAGGTTTTAGTGCAAATGACAATTGTGATGGAGATATAACTAGTAAAGTTGAAGTTCATAATAATGTCAACACTAGTAAAACAGGGGAATATGACATAAATTATACGGTAACAGACACTATGGGTAATAAAAGTGTTGTTACGCGAAAAGTGGTAGTCTATAATGATGCAAGTACGGTACCTAAAAATGGCAAATTTATATATTTGACTTTTGATGATGGTCCTGGTAGTTATACAGAGAGTATATTAAATGTGCTAAATAAATATAATGTTAAAGCAACATTTTTTGTAACAAATCAATTTTCTAAATATCAATATTTAATAAAAAAAGAGTATGAAAGTGGTCATAGTATTGCGGTGCATACTTATAGCCATAACTATGGTAATATTTATTCTTCTCTCGAAAATTATATTAATGATTTTAATAATATGAACCAAATTATTTTTGAACAAACTGGAATGTATAGCAAAATATTTAGATTCCCTGGTGGAAGCAGTAATACTATTAGTAAATTTAATAAAGGGATAGTTACAGAAATAGCAAATGAAATGACAAAATTAGGTTATTATTATTTTGATTGGAATATTGATAGTACTGACACTATAGCTAAAGATTCTAATGTTATTTACAATAATGTAATTAAAGAAGTTGAGAAACACAATAATTCTGTTGTTTTATTACACGATATAAAAAAAGCAAATATTGAAAGTGTTGAAAAAATTATTACTTATGGATTAAATAATGGATATACTTTTTTACCATTAACTGAAAATTCTCCACAAGTACACCATCATATAAATAATTAGGAGGTTTTTATGATAAATTTTATTAATATACTTTTTTATAGTTTAGGAGTAATTTTACCAATTTTAATTATTGTTGTAGCGTTAATTAAGCCTAGTAAAAACAAATTAAAAAATGTTTTAAATAAATTTTTAGTAGCAGTAATAATTTTTCTTATTTTTTATATTGTAAAAGTAGGAGGAATTAATTTAATGAAGAAAATAAATGATAATAATGAGATAAAAACTGAACATCTTACAACGGAAACTACTAAAAATACAACTACTACTAAAAATACAACTAAAGCTACTACTACTAAAGAAGTTACTGTTTCTAATAATCAGAACGGGTTAAAAATTATTGACGGTATATTGATAGTTAATAAAACATATTCTTTATCTAAAGACTTTATTCCTAAAAACACATATAAAGACGCTACTGGATTAAAGTATTGTTCAGAATGTATTGACAAAGAGGCTTATGAACAATATAAACTTATGAAATCTGATGCAACTGCATTGGGATTAAATATTTGGATTCAAAGTGGCTATAGAAGTTATGAACTACAGGAAAGCTTATATAACAAATATGTTGCTAGAGATGGCAAAACTGCAGCAGATACTTATAGTGCAAGACCAGGACATTCTGAACATCAAACTGGTTTAGCATTTGATTTAAATAGTATTACAGATGATTTTCAATATACTGATGAAGGTAAATGGGTTAATGAGAATGCTTATAAGTATGGATTTATTTTAAGATATCCAAAAGGAAAAGAAAGTATTACAGGATATAAATATGAGTCTTGGCATTTACGATATGTTGGTGTTGAACTTGCAACTAAACTTTATAATAATGGTGATTGGATTACTTTAGAAGAACATTTTAATTTAACTAGCGAATATAAAAATTAATACAGACAAAAAAATATGTCTGTATTTTTTAATACCACATATTTTCATAATTACCTTCTCCATTGGGATATATATTATCCATTTCAATAATATAATCAACTATTGCTGAATATGTAATCCCTTCATATCTATCATATGTTTTTGCTCTTAATCCGGCTCCTAGGGACTCAGCAGTATATATGTTTTTATCATCAATTCCTATTATCAAAGCAGCGTGTCCGTTTTCACCAATAAAGTCTCCTACTTTGTAGTTACCATTTTTCATATATTCTTTAGTTAGTGCATTATGCTTTCCCATATCTGATAAATCATCATTTATTTCTTTAAAATCTCCTGCGCCTACATCTCCTACATCGAAGCCGCCATTGTACATTGCCCATGTAACAAAGCCACTACAATCTAATCCATTTGATTGATTTCGATTCATTGGAATACTATATAAACTACAACCCCATATTTTAGGACCACTTTTAGAGCTAGCATTTTTTTCTAAAGTATCAAATTTACTTTCGTGTAAGTATAAACCTTTATGATAGTATCTTCCTTCTCCGTCAATATGTAATTTAAGTCCATGTTCATTTAGTCTACCATTCTCTGCAAAATAACTTATATAGTAGGGAAATTCTAGTGATAAAAATCTAGCAGCAGCAATTATTCCTCCCCTAGTTCCATATCCTGCTTCTTTAACTCTAGAATCTAATATCTTATCCAATAATTCATTTTCTTCTTTAGTATATTTATTACATGTAAGAGTTTGTTTCTTAGCATTTATATCTGGTGGTATTATCAAATCTGTTACAATAATTTTATATGTTTTTTTATTCCCGTCTTTTAATTTTGCTTCTATATAAGTAGTACCATTTTTCAAACCATATATAGTATTATCTTTTAGTTCAATTATATCATTGTTTTCTATTTCCCATTTAATAGATGTATCATAATTTTCTGGGTAATTAAACTTAAAATTTATTTTTTTAGTACCATTTAAAGCTAAATAATATTCATCAACATTATCTAATGTACTAGTGAATGTTCCATCGTATCTTTCTTTTATTTCAAATTCATATTTTATTTTGTTATATTTATTTTTAATATATATAGTTTGTTTACCTTTTTTTAAATTAAAATTACAATTATTTATATTAATCCACTTCTTATTATCTATAGAACAAAAAAGAGATGATGTTGGTTTTCTATATTTTATATTTACATTATATTCATTATTATCATTAAGTTTATTTTCGTAAGATATTTTAATATTATTTTTATGTAATATATTTTTATTTAGTAAAATACTAAATTTTATAATACAAAATAATGAAATTATATTTAACATAATTAATATATACTTTACTATTTTTTTCATAGTTTACTCCTACTATTATATACATTGTATCATATAAATTTTTAGTATAATTAATATAATTTGTTTATTTTATTAATTTTTACATAAAATATAAAAACATTAAATTTATATGGTTTTATTTAATTAAATTTATGGTAAATATAAAGACATTAAACTTATATTTTGATAAAATATAGTTAGTGGTGAGATTATGGACGATATTATTAAATATATAAAAGATGATACTATATTAATTATTCCAGATAACATTAAAGAAGATATATTAAAATATATTAGACAAAATAATAATAAGTTAAATATTAAAATATATAATTTAGAACAATTTATTAATCATTTAACATTTACTTATGATGAAAGTACTATATATGAATTAATGAAATTAAAGAGTATTAATTATAATATTAGTAAACTTTATTTAAATAATATAAAGTATGTATTTGGAGATAATAATAATTTAAAACTTCATAATTTATATGAAATAAAAAATAAATTAGATAATTATTTAATAAGAGATAATCTTTTTAGAAGATTAATTAAAAATAAAAATATTATTGTTTATCAATATGATTATATAAATAAATACCAAAGATATGTTTTAAATACTGTGGAAAATGTTAACTTTATTAACAAAAAATATAATAATTATATTCATGAAGTTTATAAATTTGATACTTTAGAAAATGAAATTATATATGTTTGTGAAGAAATTAGTAAATTATTAAATAATGGTATTGATATAAATAATATCTTTATTTCAAATTTAGATAATAATTATTATAAAATTGTTAAAAGAATATTTAATATGTATAATATTCCTATTAATTTAAATGATAAAACTAATATATATTCTACTCTAATAGGTAAATATTTTATTAATAATTTAAGTAATAATATTGACTTAGTTTTAAAAAGTATAGAAGATAAGTTTGATATGTCTATTAAAGAAAATAAAAATATTTATAAAAAAATTGTTAATGTTATTAATAAATTTTATTTTACAAATGATTATTTAAGTGTTAAAGAAAATATAATTAATGTAATGAAAAATACTTATGTAGATAACGTTATATATAAGAATGCTGTTAATGAAATTAATTTAGAAAATAATATTATAGATGATGATAAATATGTTTTTTTAGTAGGATTTAATTTAAATAAGTTTCCTAAAACTATAAAAGATGAAGATTATATTAATGATGATATTAAATTTGATTATATGGAAAAAAGTTATGAAATGAATGTGATTTATAAAGAATTATATTTTAATATAATAAGTAATATAAAGAATTTATTTATAAGTTATAAAGAAAGATATTTAAATGAAGTTTTTTATCCTAGTATTTTAATAGATGAATATAAAATGAATGTTTTAGAATATGATTTTAAATATAGCAACTACTGTGATTATATAAATAAAATATTATTAACGATAAGTATTGATAATTTAATAAAATTTAATGATTATAGTGATAATTTAAGTTTATTATATAATAATTATCTTATACCGTATTCTATATATGATAATAAATTTAAGGGAATAAATAAGAGCGATCTATATAAATATTTAGATAATAATTATAATTTAAGTTATAGTAGTATGGACAATTATTATCATTGTGCTTTTAAATTTTATTTATCTAATATTTTAAAAATAGATAAATACGAAGATACTTTACAAACTTATATTGGTAATTTATTTCATTATGTATTAAGTAAGGCTTTTTTAAAAGAATTTAATTTTTATGATACGGTTAATTATTTCTTAGAACATAATGAATTTAATGCTAGTAGTAAAGATAAGTATTTTATAAATAAAGTTATAGATGAACTTAAATTTGTTATTAAATCTATAGAGTACCAAAATACTTTAGGAAGTATGGACGAGGCTTTTTATGAAAAAAAAATAAATATTGTTAAAAATGGTATTATTAATATTAATTTTAAAGGTTTTATTGATAAGTTATTAAAACACGAGAATAGTATTGTGATTATAGATTATAAAACTTATATGATTGATATTAATTTGAATTATTTACCTTATGGGCTTTCTATGCAATTACCAGTTTATCTTTATTTAACTAAGAATATTAATAAAGATTATGAAATTATAGGTTTATATTTACAACAAATATTATTTGGTAAATTTAATAAAGAACATGGTAAAACATTAAATGAACTTAAAAGAAACAACTTGAAGTTAAAAGGTTATAGTATTGGTAACGAAGAAAAATTAAGCATATTTGATACTACTTTAGAAAATAGTGAGTTAATATATGGAATGAAATTAACTAATAAAGGTTTTGGATATTATTCGAAGATTTTAACAGAAAAACAAATTAATAATATTATTAAAATAACTAATGATAAAATTGATGAATGTATTAATGGTATTATAAATGCTGAATTTAATATAAATCCTAAAAAAATAAATGGTAAAAATATTGGATGTGAATTTTGTAAATATAAAGATATATGTTTTATGACTAATAAAGATATAGTAGAATTAGAAGATATAAAAAATTTAGATTTCTTAGATGTATAAATTTCAACTAATTTTATAGTGTATATAAAAAGTTGATTTTTTTTAATTAGGGGGTTTGCAAGCAATTTTATTATTGGTATAGTTAGGGTGTAAGGAGGTTACTTATGAAATTAAGTAGAGAAAATAAAGACAAATTAAGAAGAGAAATAGAGAAAAAAGTTAAGAGTTTATCTGATGGAGAGACTATTTATTTAGATAAAGAGTTATTGGAAAATTTAATTTTTGAAAAATCTAAATTAGTTAATGATAATAAAATTGCAAAGTTTATTGTTTGGTCTGGAGATTTTTTAAGTAAAATTGATTTAAAGGATGTTAATTTTGATAATGTAGTATGGGATACTGAAGTAAGTGGCGTAAATGTTTGCTTTATAAAAAATTGGTATGATAAAGTTAATAAGATTAATTTAAAAAATACTAATGTTAAAATTGACTTTTCTAAGGCTTTTAAAATAACTAATTATAACAAAGAAGAACAAGAATTAATTATTAATAATTGTAGTTTTGAAAACGTTAATTTAACAAATAGTCATGCCGAGGTTATAAGGTATTGTTATAATTCTAACTTCAAAAATACTAATGCTAATTTATGTTTAAATAATGATATATTCAATTTTGTAAATTGTAATTTAGAAGAAAATGATTTATCTGAGTTTACAATAGACTATAAAATTTTATTTAATTCACGCTTTAATAATAAATCTTTATCAGATAGTTCTTTAAAGAATACTGGCATAAATATAATATATGATTATAAAACTCCTGAAAATCTTAAAGAACTAGTTGAAAGATTTGAAGTTTTAAAAGAAATTTATATGAAAAACGATAAACAAGAAAAAGAATTAGATGAATTATATAAAATTGTACCTAATTTTTTGAAGTTAGAAAGAAAGAAGATAAGATTTAGTAAATTAATTAAAGATGGTAGTTTAAACGGAACTTATGTTAATGGTAAATTCATTAAAAGCGCAGAAGAAAGACATATGACAAAAGAAAAATTAACTAAATTATTAAATGATGATACAGTAGTTTATAATATTTTAAATGATGTTGATAATCAAATTAAAGCTTTAAAGAAAACAAATAATGATTTTAATTAGTTTAGTTAGAATAAAAAAATAAAGATTTATTTTAAGTTTATTTGTTAACTTAAGATAAGTCTTTTTTAATCTAAGATTTTTTCTATAATATATCTTGGTCTTTGTTTAGTTTCATTGTATATTTTTCCAATGTATTCCCCTATTATACCTAAACATAATGTTTGAATTCCTCCAATTAACCAAATTGAACATACTATAAAAGTCCAACCTGAAACTGTATTACCAATTAACTTCATAATGATTGAATATATTAGAACTAAAAAACTTAATATAAGAATAATAAATCCTATTGTAGTTATCATTTTTAGGGGTTTTATACTAAATGAAGTTATACCGTCAATTGCAAAATTTAACATTTTCTTTAATGGATATTTTGACTCACCAGCAACTCTTTCATTTCTTTCATAATATACAATATCTGTTTTATAACCAATTTGAGGTACTATACCTCTTAAAAATAAATTTACTTCTTTATATTTTGATAAACTTTCTAATGTTTTTTTACTCATTAATCTACAGTCAGCATGATTAAATACTATATCTACTCCCATTAATGACATAAATTTATAAAATCCTTCTGCAGTTATTTTTTTAAAAATACTATCTTTTCTTCTAGAACTTCTAACTCCATATACTATTTCTGAACCAGTTTTATATTTTTTTATCATTTCATCTATAACATTTATATCGTCTTGTAAATCAGCGTCCATACTTATAGAAATATCTGCATTATCTTTAGCATACATTAAACCTGCTAATAATGCGTTTTGATGTCCTTTGTTTTTAGAAAGTTTAATACCTATATAAATATTATTTCTGTTGTAAATTTTTTCTATTATATCCCAAGTTTTATCTTTAGAGCCATCATTAACTAATACAATTTTACTGTCTTTTGATATTTTATTTTCTTTTATTAATTGTGTCATTTTTTTAGTTAATTCTTTTTCTGTTAAAGGTAAAGCTTTTTCTTCATTATAACAAGGAATTACTATATATAATATTAAATTACTATTTTGTTTCATTTTAATTATTCCTTTCAGTAGTAGACATACATAGATATAAATAATAGTATAGTTACCTTTAAGGTTATCAACATTTTTTATTTTAGTGTTTATAATATGTTTTTTTATTTTCTAATTCATTATTATTTAAAAATATTTTTTATGTTGTCTTTTTTTACTTTTTCTTCTTTAGTAAATTATAACTTTAATTCATAATTTTGTAAATCTATTGGGCTAGATTTATTTTTTTAGAAATACGATCAAAGATAATTTATTAATAAAAATTTCTTGAGTTATTGTTCAATAATTATGTATAAATTGTTATAATATAATTGTGGTGATTTATTATGCCGAAGTGGACTAGTGAACAAGAGTTAGCAATAAACGAAAGTGGTAAAAATATAATTGTATCAGCAGGTGCTGGTAGTGGTAAAACCGCTGTACTTACAGAAAGAGTTATTAGAAAATTAAAGTCTGGAGTAAGCATTAAGAATATGCTTATATTAACATTTACTAATAATGCAGCACATGAAATGAAAGAACGAATTAGAAATTCTATTAAGAAAGCAACATTAGAAGATATAAACTTAAAAAAAGAATTAGACTATATTGATAATGCTTATATTACTACTTTTGATTCTTTTGCTCTATCAGTTGTAAAAAAATATCACTATTTGTTAGGAATTGGAAATGATATAAGTATAATAGATTCTAGTATAATAGATTTAAAAAAAGAAACTATAATTGATGAAATATTTGAAAATAAATATAAACTAAATGATAAATTATTTCTAAATTTAGTTAATTTATTGTGCGTTAAAGATGATAAGACTTTAAAAGAATTAATTTTAAATATAAATAATAAAATAGATTTATTAGAAAATAAAAATGAATATTTAGATAGTTATATAACTAATTATTTTAATGAAGATTTTATTAATAAGATAATTAATGATTATGAAAAACTTATAATTGAAAAAGTTAATAATATTAGTAAATTATTAATTCTTTTATCACATGAAGTTGATGGAAAATATATTGATGAATATTATAAAGAATTAAATGATTTATTAAATTCTAAAGATTATAATAGTATAAGAAATAATTGTTTAGTAAAATTGGGAATATTACGTGGTGCTACTGAAGTAGGTAAAGAAATAAAAAATGAAATAAGTTCTATAATAAAAGATATAAACAACATGTGTTATTATACAAAAGACGAATTAAAAAATAATATATTAAATACTAAAAATTATGTAATTGCTATAATAGATATTATAAAAGAATTAGATTATAAAATTAAAGAATATAAAAGAAAAATAAATAAGTATGAATTTAATGATATCAGTATTATGGCTATTGATGTAGTAAAAAATAATATTGATGTTAGAGATGAACTTAAATATAATTTTCATGAAATATGTGTTGATGAATATCAAGATACTAGTGATTTACAAGAAATTTTTATAAATTTAATTAGTAATAATAATGTATATATGGTTGGAGATGTTAAACAAAGTATATATAGATTTAGAAATGCTAACCCTCTTCTTTTTAAAAATAAATATGATAAATATAGTAATTTAAATGGAGGAACTAAGATTGACTTAGTTAAAAACTTTAGAAGTAGAAGTGAAGTTTTAGATGATATAAATATTATATTTAATTTAATTATGGATAATTATATTGGAGGGGCTGAATATAGTATAAGTCATAATATGGTATTTGGTAATACTACTTATAATATTGAAGGTAAAACTAATCAAAATAATAATCTAGAAATATATAATTATGAATATAATAGAGAAAGTGGTTTTAAAAAAGAAGAATATGAAGCATTCATTATTGCTAATGATATAAAAAATAAAATAAATAATAAATATCAGATATTTGATAAAGATAGTCAAGTGTTACGTGATATAGAATATAAAGATTTTGTAATATTAATGGATAGGGCTACTAATTTTGATCTTTATAAAAAGGTATTTGAATATATTGGTATACCTACTACGTTATATAAAGATGAAAATATTGTTAATGAAAATGAAATTTTTTTAATAAAACATTTGATTAATTTAGTAATAAAGATAAAGAAAAAAGAGTATGATACTGAATTTAGATATTCTTTTATGTCTATTGCCAGAAGTTATTTAAGTGATTTAAATGATGATGATATTTTTAATTTATTTAGTAATAATAGTTTTAATACTAGTGATATTTTTAACAAATGTTTAAATATATCTAAAAATATAGACAATATGAGTAATGTTAATATATTGGAGAGTATTGTTGATAGTTTTGATATTGTTAATAATTTTATTAAAGTTGGAAATATAGAAAATAAAACTTTAATAATAAATTATTTATATAAGACTTTTAGTGAATTAGATGATATAGGTTATAGTATTTATAAAATATTAGATTATTTAAGTAATATTATTGATAAAAATAAACAAATTAAAATAAATATGAGTAATACTAGTGGTAATACTGTTAAGATTATGACAATTCATAAGTCTAAAGGTTTAGAATATCATATTTGTTATTTTAGTGGATTTGATAAGCCTTTTAATTTGAGTGATTTAAAAGATAAAATTATTTTTGATAATAATTATGGTATTATTACTCCTATTGAAAATGAGGGGTTGGAAGATGTTATTACTAAAGAAATAGTTAAAAGCAATTATATAAAAGAAGATATAAGCGAAAGAATTAGGTTATTATATGTAGCCGTTACTAGAGCTAAAGAAAAAATGATTATAGTAGGAGACTTTAGTAGTGAAAATTATACTGGATTAGAAGAAAATGGAGTAATTGATAATAGAATTAGAAGTAAGTATAAGAGTTTCAAAGATATTGTTTTATCTGTTAAATCAAGAATAGAGCGTTATTTTGTTAATATTGATTTAAATAGTATTGGGTTAACTCACGAATATAATAATGTTAAAGTATATAATTATAATGATGTTATTTCTAAAACAAATGATATTATCAAAACTAAAATAAACAATGTTGATAAGCAAGAACTTGTTAACAAACATTTTAGTAAAGAAGTTATAAGTATTGTTACTAGTGAAATTAATGATAATATGAGACTTGGCACTTATTTACATGAGTTGTTTGAAATTATAGATTTTAAAAATCCAGATTATTCTAATTTAAACGATAAAGAAGTTATATATATAAATCAGTTTTTATCTCAAGATGTGTTAAAAGATTTGGATAAGGCTAAAATATATAAGGAATATGAGTTTGTTTTTGTTGAAAATGACGATAAATATCATGGTATTATAGATTTAATGTTAGAATATGATGATTATATTGATATTATTGATTATAAATTAATGAATACTACAAGTCTAGAATATTTAGAACAATTAAATGGATATAAAGATTATATTAAAAAAACCTTTAATAAAAATGTAAATTTATATTTATACAGTATTATTAATGATGAATTAGTTTCTTTATAAAAAGGACCATAAAAAATCTAATTTAAAAATTTATATTTAAAACAATATGCATTTATTTTTAAATTAATTTTAAAGTTTTTTTTGTGTTAATTATTTTAATTAAAGGAACTACTAATTTTTTTATAATATTTATAATAGAGGTGGTGAAGTAATATAATTTGGATAAACTATTTTATATTGATGGATATTATTTAGATAAATATCAAATAGAATGTGTTAAATGTGATAAAAATTTATTAGTAGTTGCTGGTGCTGGATGTGGAAAAACTAGTACAATACTTGGTAAAGTTAAATATTTATTAAGTTTAGGTTATAAAGAAAATGAAATACTTTGTATAAGTTTAACTAATGAAGCAACTAATGGTTTAAGAAATAAGTTAAAAAATATTGGAATAAATATTGATTGTTATACTTTTCATAAGTTAGGATTAAATATAATAAATATGTTTTATAAAAATATTAATATTGTAGATAATAAATATTTAGAATATATTGTAGATGAATATTTTTTAAGTGTTGTTAAATATAGTTGTAGAAAATATTTATTAATGTTAGAATTTAAAAACTTTAAATATAATGAAATTATTAATAGTAAAGAATTTATATTATATAAAAGAAATTTAGTTACATTTATTAATTTATTAAAAAATAAAGGATTAGATATTAATTTTATTTATAAAATATATATAAATAAATTTATTAAATATAATTACTTATTTTTATTAGAAATATATGATATTTATGAAAATGAACTTAATAGTAATAATTCTATTGATTTGAATGATATGATTATAAAAGCTACTGAATTAATTAATAAATATAAATTAAAATTAAATTATAAATATATTATTATAGATGAATTTCAAGATAGTAGTAAAATTAGATTAAATTTAATTAAGAGTATTATGAAATATAATAATTCTAAAATAATGTGTGTAGGAGATGATTACCAAAGTATATATAGATTTGCTGGTAGTGATATTGAATTATTTTTAAATTTTAAAGAAAATTTTTTAAATAGTGAAATTATGTATTTAAAGAATACTTATAGGAATAGCAAAGAATTGTTATATATTAGTAATAAATTTATATGTAAAAATAAATTTCAATTTAAAAAAGAATTATTTAGTAATAAAAGTAATAGTAAACCTATAAAAATATTTTTTTCTAATAATTATGTTGATGATTTAAAAAAAATATTAAAATTGGTTGGAACTGATTATATGATTATAGGTAGGAATAATAAAGATATAAGTTATTATGTTGATAAGTATGAAGATATTAACAAATTAAATTATTTTACTGCACATAAATCTAAAGGTTTAGAAAGTGAAAATATAATTTTGATAAATCTAATAGATGATATTATGGGGTTTCCCAGCAAAATTAAGAATGATAAAATTATTGATAATTTATTTGATAAGGAATTATATAAATTTGATGAAGAAAGAAGATTATTTTATGTTGCATTAACAAGAACAAAAAATAATATTTTTATTTTAGTAAATAAAAATAATATATCATGTTTTGTAAAAGAACTTTTAAAAGATTACAAAAATTATATTGACTTATTATATTAATGATATAATTAGTTTAGGTGATTAGGATGGTAAAAAAAATTGTTTTAATTTTTGCATTTATTTTACTAATGGGGGTTAGTATTTATTTTTTATTACCTAATAAAGTTGCCGTTTTAGGTTACCATGGTGTTATTTCTGAAAATAATGAAAGTAATGATATGAGGATATATGTTAAAAAGTTTGAAAAACAAATGAAATATTTAAAAAAGATGAATTTTAAATCTTTAACATTAGATGAAATGGAATGTTATATGAATAATAAATGTAAAATTGGAAAAAATACAGTTTTAATTACTTTTGATGATGGTTATAAAAATAATTATGAATTAGCATTTCCAATATTAAAAAAGTATGGTTTTAATGCAGTAGTATTTTTAATAGGAAATAGAATTGAGAACGATGAAGGAATATTTTTTAATAAAGAATATATTGAGAAAACAAAGAAAGAATATCCTAATATAGAATTTGCTTCACATAGTTATGATATGCACAATAATCACGAGGCTTTAAATATGAGTTATGAAGACTATGTTAACGATTTTAAAAAGCAAAAAAAACTAATTGATACCAAATATTATGCATATCCTTATGGAGAATATAATGATGATATGATTAAGGTATTAAAAGAAAATGATTATAACTTAGCATTTGGCTTTGGATATGATGGCGACTTTAAAAAGGCTAGCAATAAAGATAATAAATATGTTATTCCGAGACTATCAATTAATTCTAGTATGCCATTATGGAAATTTAAGTTAAGAATGTTATTACCATATTAAGAAAAAAAATAAGTAAGACAAAGTATTACATCTTACTTATTTTCATTATTAGTTACTAATTCTTTATATTTTTTTCCTTTTTCTTCAAAGTTTTTAAATGCGTTATAACTAGGGGCTGCCGGAGATAAAAGACAAGACTTTTTTGTTACATTTTTTGCAATTTCTACTGCTTCTTCTAATGTTTCTACTTTATAAATATTACCTTTTTTTAAAAATTCAGAAAGTCTATGCGCAGTTTCTGGCATACATATAAAATTATTTATATTTGAATTATTTAAATAATCTATAAATGATGTGTAATCAATTCCTCTATCTAATCCACCAAAAATAAGCGTATCTATATCTTTGTATGTTTCTAAACAATTTATTGTAGCTTCTGGAATTGTTGCAATAGAATCATTATAATAATCTATACCATTATATTTACCAATATACTCCATTCGATGTTCTAATGGTTTAAATTCTTCAATAGATTTTATAGTTTTATTAATATCTAATTTTAACATAATTGCTAATTTTAATATAAATAATATGTTAGATAAATTATGCTCGCCTATTAATAATCTTTTAGCATTTTTATTATATATTTTTATATTTTTATAATATATATCATCATTTATGAATTTAAATTCTTTATTAATATCTATAAATTTTGCTTTATAGTTATTAGTTTTTATATATTTAAGAATATTTTTATTAGAAGAAGTATATAGTGCATAATCTTTATCAGTTTGATATTTAAATATATTTAATTTAGCATAGTGATACTCTTTTTTTGTTATATGGTAATTTAAATGATCTTCAAATAAGTTTAAAATTATTCCAATATGAGGAGAATATTTTACTAAATCTAATTGATAACTAGACATTTCTATAACTAATATAGTATCTTTTTTTATATCTTCAATATAATCAAATATTGGATTACCAACATTTCCTAGTAATAAGCAATCAATATTTTGGTCTTTTAAAATTTTATATAATAATGAAGATGTTGTACTTTTACCTTTAGTTCCTGTTATTCCTATTATGTTATTTCTATATAATTCTAACGCTATCTCTATTTGAGAAGTTATTTTATCTTCTATTTCTCTTAAAGTATCATTAAAAATTTTTATACCGGGAGATTTTATTATTAAGTCGTATATATTTAAATTATCTAAATAATTATCTCCTAAAACATATGTAATATTTTTATCTTCGTTTAAAAATTTATTGTTTTCTTTTAAATTTATATTTTTATCTATTATTGTTATATTTTGATTAGATAAATACTTTCTTATAAATTTATAAGTTGATATACCTTCTTTACCAAATCCTAATATTGCAATATTTTTATTTTTTATTTTTTCAAGTATAGTATTATACATATTTATCTAACTCCTCTTTTAATAATTTGATAAATTTTTCATCTAGGTTATTTTCTTCATTAAATTTATTTTCTAATTTTATACTAGTATCTTCTAATTTATAATTGTTTTTGTAATATTCTAGTAAATATGGTAATTTATCTAATTTATTTATAATCTTTGTAATTGAATACCTAACTTCGTGATAAGTTCCAACGCATTCAAATGGTTTTGTTTTTCCATTTCCCGTTAGTTCAATAAAGGTATTTAATAATTCTTTTTTTTCATATAAATCTTCTCCAAAAATTTTTACTAATTTTTCTTTATAGAGATGAGGACTTAATATTATAAATACAAATAAGCATTTAGGGCAATTACAACACCATTTCCATGGAACAGTTTTACTACCTACATTACAACTTTTAAATATATTATGGTATTTTTCATAATGTGAAAATAGTAGTGCAATTTGATATTCAGACAATGGTCTTAGTAAACTAAAATATTTGATATCAATTTTAAAATATTTTTTAGTGTAATTGTTAAAATCATTTTCAAATTCATAAGTTTTAGAATATTGGTGGTTAATTTTAGTTCCTTCTACATTAGATTCATTTGCACTTGATTCGTTTGAGAGAATGATATATTTTTTATTTAATATATACGCTTCTATATATGATGTAAACGCAACTATTGCACTAAATGGGGTATGTCCGTTTATAAACCCTTTTTTATTTAATTCTAGTAAAGTTTTATCTAAATTTCTTTTAACAGTTGCAATTTTATTTTGTTGATAACCCGCAACTAATGCACATTTTAAATTTACATCTTTAGTATTTATAATAAATGGTGTATTAATTTCAAAATAATTTTTTAATATTTCTAATGTGACATTAGAATCTTTACCTCCACCTATAGGAATTAAATTACCAAATCCGTTATAGTTTGGAATAGAGATTTCTTTTGGAGTATTTGTACAAGTTATTTTCATAAAGTTATCATAAGATACTTCAATATTATTTGTATAAAATAATTCTCCTAGACCATAAAAATATAATTTTTTAAAGAACTCTATTTGATCATCATTTAAATAACCTGCTTTTATAATTACATTTTTACTGCAAGTTGCTTTCCAATAACTAATTAATTCTATTAATCCTAAGTGAAAAACTAAATATTCAGTAAAATCTGTAATTTCAAAATCATCAATTTCTATACTTGGGTAAAAGTGAGTTAAATTTGGTATATTGAAATCGAAAGTTATTAATACTTTGTTATTTTTTTTCTCAATGTTATAACTTTCATAAATAAAGGTATCATAAAGATTAGAAAGTTCATTATATTTATCCATATACATCACTCCGATATAATTATACTATATTTATAATTATTTTAATAATATGAATATTAATTTTTACATTTTTTATATAAAATAAAAAGAGTAAATCTTTGTTACTCTTAGTTAAGTATTCTTTTAAATCAATATAGAATACTAATTAGCATAATAAATTTATCTTTTAAAATAATATACACTTAACTTTACTCTTAATTTATTACGCAATTTAATAATACTATATTTTTTATAATTTTTGTTAATTGTTGTTACGAAATAGCAGTTTTTATGTCTTTTTTTAATAAATTTCATATTAAATAGTACATATAATTTATTTCAACTTATATATTAAGTATTTTTGATATATGTTTTTATTTACTTCTTCCATATCTTTTATAAAAATTTTATCTTCATAATTATCATCTATAATATTAAAGTGATATGGATCAATAGATACTATATATTCTTGCAATTCTTTTAATAGTAATTTTACATCTTTTTCATACTTTTTATCATATTCAACTACATTCATATTAAACTATTCCTTTTCTTATTTTATAAAAACAGAAATTTTATTATATACTTATAAGTATTATTAAATATTAGTAATTTTTTTATATTCTTTTATAATATCTAACATTTCTTCAACTATTACTTTATTAATTGGATTGTTAGGAATACTATCTATCAAAACTTTTTCTACAACATTAATAGAAAAAGTTTTGATACAAAATCCACCATCTTTTTCATTATCATCTAATTTAATATTATTTATATTAAATGTTTTATTAGTTTTAACTATAAAATAATATATTATATTTTCACGATTTTTTCCTGAGTCATGGTAATTTTTATTATAATATGTTGTCTTTTGGAAAAGTTTCATTTCTGTATGTTTTAATTTAATTCCTGTTTCTTCTTCTATTTCACGTATTAAACATTGATTTAATGATTCTCCCTCTTCAAGATGTCCACCTGGAAATTGATAAGTTTTATGGCAATAACCTAGTGTTATTTCATTATTATCATTAATTATTAATGCTTTTGTTCTAATAATTGTTTCATCTATATCTTGTTTTGTAAGATTATCATAATTATAAAATATTTCTTTCATTCTATACTCCTGTTTCCTTATTATTGATTTTACTATTTTTTTTATTTTCTTTATTAAATAATTTTTCTATAATTAAATCTTTTGAATGTAAATTATTATTTTTACCTAATAATAAATTTTCATAGAATTTAATTAAGAAACTATTATCTTGTTTTATATTTAAGTAATTATTAAAATAATTACTTCTTACTAATGCATTTCTATAATAAACTGATTTTTCTTTGAACATAGTGTTATCCACATCATATCCAAGTGATACTAAATACTTTTCTATAAATAATGCTGTAGTTCTAGTATTTCCTTCTCTGAATGGATGTATTTGCC
>CALVZA010000015.1 GCA_944372415.1 uncultured Bacilli bacterium | reverse complement strand
TATCAGTAAATTCATACTTAAAGAAAATAACAGAAGAAGAACAAATAGATATTAAAGAATTAAATAAACAAATAAAAGAAATAGTTGAAAAAGAAAATATTATTCGTACTGAATTAGATAAAATTATAGCAGAATTGGAGTCTGATTCAAATGAGTAAAATAGAGCAGTTAATAAAAGAAAAGTGTCCTAATGGAGTAGAGTATAAAAAAATAAAAGATGTTTGTAATGATAATTTTTGGATTATGCCATCAACACCAAAATACATACAAGATGGTATTCCGTATATAACATCTAAAAATATAAGAAATGGACAAATATTATTTGATAATGTTAAATATATAGCTATAAAAGATTATGATAATATTTCTAATAACAGACCTATACATGAAAATGATTTTTTGATAAGTATGATTGGGACAATTGGAGAAGTTGGAATTGTTAGAAAAAAAGATTTACCATTTTATGGTCAAAATATGTATTTATTAAGACTCAATTTTGATATTGTAAACCTAAAATATTTTTATTATTTTTTTACTTCTCTTAAAGTTAAGACTATTTTATTAAATGGAAAAAATAATAGTAATCAGAGTTATATAAAAACTAAAAATATAGAAGAATTGATGGTTCCAGTTCCACCAATAGAAGTACAAGAAGAAATTGTCAAAATATTAGATAAATTTAGTGAACTTGAGGAAGAACTTGAGGAAGAACTTGAGGCAAGAATGAAACAATATGAGTTTTATAAAAATAAAATATTTAAGTTTGAAAATAGAAAAGATGTTAAATGGCTGAAATTAAAAGAAATAGCAATTGAAATGTATAGAGGAAATGGGATAAAACGAAAAGAGATAACAAGGGAAGGTGTTCCATGTGTAAGGTATGGTGAGATATATACTTCATATAATATTTGGTTTCAAGATTGTATCTCACATACAAGCATTGATGTAGTCTCAAATCCTAAAACATTTACGACAAATGATTTATTGTTCGCTATTACTGGTGAAAATGTTGATGATATAGCAAAAACAATTGCATATGTGGGCCAAGGAATTTGCTATGCCGGTGGAGATATTGTTGTGTTAAAACATAAACAAAATGGCAAATATTTGTCTTATGCTTTATCTACAAAAAATGCAAAGCTTCAAAAAGGAAAAGGAAAAGTGAAAAGTAAAGTCGTTCATTCAAGTATACCATCAATTCAAGAAATTGTTGTTCCAATAATTAAATTAGAAGAACAAGAACACATAGTTAAAATATTAGATAAATTTAATAAATTAGTGAATGATATATCAGAAGGATTACCTGCTGAAATTGAAAACAGAAGAAAACAATATGAATATTATAGAAATAAACTACTAAGTTTTAAGGATTGTAATTGTAAACAAGTAAATAAGAATGAAACAATTAAATAAAGTCCAATTATTAGCTCTTTCGTTAATTAGAGAAGATGCAAAATTCATATATACTTTTGTTGAAATAAGTAGGAATCAGAAAAAACTCAACAGTAATTATATTTGCATGTTATTACCATATATCGGTATTTTTGCTCATGGTTCTGAAATGTGGGGTAAAAAAGTAAATTTAGATATTCCAATATTTAATGAAAAAGAAAGACAATTTTATACAAATGTAAGACAAAGTCATAAATTATTTGAAATGAATTACACAAAATTAAAAGAAAAAATTAATTTACATTATAAAAAAGCGGATTATTATTTTCAACCTCATAAAAAATTGTTTTCTGAAACAACTGACAAATATTATAATGTCGGATATGATATATGCAATGAAAAGTATTGTGGTAATACAATATTAATCGATACACATTTACCAGATTTTAAATTTGGAACTAATCCTATAATATACAAAAAAATTTCAATTATTGTTGGACAACTTGTTAATAAATATATGTGTGGAAAAAAAGAAATATATAATTATGATGTAAATTTAAATTCCAGCATGTTTGATTTTAATTTTTCAGACAACAAAATATTTGTAGATAATTCAATAGAAACTTTTAGCTATTTTACAATTTTATGTGCTATTAACTTTATAATTGAATTTATTGATAAACTTTTTATAGATGAAATTCCACAAAAATTAAAATATTCATATATTTTATATTATTATTTATGCGGTTTAGTGGATGAAATAAATATTGTAGATGGCACAAAATTTGTAATTGATAATACTTTAGTAGACTCACGTTTTCGCAATTGTATTGCTCATTATGGTTTAGGACAAATTATGACATCTAATGATATAATAGAAGATGATTTATTTGGAGGATTGACTAATAAAATTTTTAATATGAATTATTTAGAAGTTAAAAATTTTGTCTATGAACAATTACAAAATTTAGAACAACAGATAGAAAATATAATTTTTTTATCAAGTAAATAAAAAAGGAGAAGAAATATGACTAATTTAAGTATAATGAGTGAAAATGACAACTCTACTGTATTAACAGAATATAAGGGATTAAATAAAGCAAAAACATTTTATCAAAGTGAGGATGCATTAGAAAAAGAATTAATTAAGACTTTAGTAAATCAAGGATATGAATATGTAACTATTAATAGTGAAGAAGAATTTATTTTAAATTTAAGAAAACAGCTAGAAAAATTAAATCACTATCATTTTACTGATGGAGAATGGGATGCGTTTTTTATTAATGTTATTGCTAATAAAAATAATCATATTATTGAAAAAACAAGATTAATTCAAGAAGATTATATTCAATCTATCATTTTGGATAATGGTAGTTTGAAAAATATTTATTTAATTGATAAAAATAATATTCATAATAATAGTGTTCAAGTTATTAACCAATATATAAATAATGATGGAACATATGATAACAGATATGATGTGACTATTTTAATCAATGGACTACCTTTAGTCCATTGTGAATTAAAAAGAAGGGGCATTGATTTAAGAGAAGCCTTTAATCAAATAGAAAGATATAAAAGAGATTCTTTTTGGGCTAGTAGTGGATTATATGAATTTGTCCAAATATTTATAATTAGTAATGGTACCTTAACTAAGTATTATTCTAATACTACAAGAGAGTTTCATATTAATAATAAAACTAAAACAAAATCTAATTCCTTTGAATTTACTTCGTTTTGGGCAGATCAAAAAAATAATAGTATAACTGATTTAATTGATTTTGCAAAAACATTTTTAACTAAACATACATTACTAAATATTTTAACAAAATACTGTGTATTTACTTCTGAAGAAGA